>CAYRAE010000377.1:0-4077 GCA_964422175.1 uncultured Luteitalea sp.
CCGATTCGCAGCCCCACCCGCAGCGTATCCATGCGCGCCACTCTATCCCGACCTCTTCTCGCCCGCATCGGGCATTCCCGGCCCGCCTTCGCCCGACTTCGCGCTCCGCGCTTCCGGGCTACGGCGCGGCAAGCATTCGGCATTCGGCATTCGGCATTACGATTCCCGGCATGCGATTGATTCCGCTGCTCCTCGTGGCGCTGCTGCTGCAGCCTGCCGGGTCGAACGAGATTCGCCTGATCGTCAAGGGCGACGACATGGGTGCCGCGCACGGCGTGAACGTCGGCACCATCGCCGCCTATCGGGATGGCATCGTCCGCACGACGAACGTCATCGTGCCGGGCGCGTGGTTTCCCGAAGCTGTCACGATGCTGCGCGAGCACCCCGATCTCGACGTGGGCGTTCATCTCGCGCTCACCAGCGAATGGACCAACGTGAAGTGGCGTCCGCTCACGCCAGCGCCCAGCATCGTGGACGAGAACGGGTACTTCTTCCCGATGGTCTCGCCGCGACAGGGCTTCCCCGCGGGCGCGAGCCTGAAGGAATCGTCGTGGAAGCTCGACGAGATCGAACGCGAACTCCGCGCGCAGATCACGACGGCGAAGCGGCACATCCCGCGCGTGAGCTACACGTGGGCGCACATGGGATTCACGTCGCTGGCACCTGAGGTACGCGATCTCGTGACGCACCTGTCGAAGGAGTACGGCCTCGTGCAGCCGTTGGACGTCGGCGTGAAGTCGATCGGCCGCATCTACGACGGGACCGACAGTGGCGCGGTGAAGGCAGACAAGCTCGCCGCTCGTCTCGAAACGCTCGAACCCGGCCTGTGGCTCCACATCGACCACGCGTCGACAGACGACCCTGAGATGCGCGCGATCGGTCATCCGGGTTACGAATACGTCGCGGCGGATCGCAGCGGCAACGTCGAGATGTGGACGAGCCCAAAGGTCCGCGCCGTCGTCGAGCGTCGCGGCATCAAGTTGACGACGTACCGCGAGCTCGCCGCGCAGCGTTAACCTCTCTCCGCAATCGTGTCGGCCGTGGGCCATCGGCCTTCGGCCTTCAGGAACGGCGGCTTCCTCTTTCGGAGTTCGACATGGCTCACCCTCTCGCCGGCACGCCCGTCCCCAGCGACATGCTCATGGACGTGGCGGCGCTGCTGGCCGCGTATACCGAGACGCCTGATGCGTCCGTCTCCACGCAACGCGTGGCCTTCGGCACGAGCGGCCATCGCGGCTCGTCACTCGCGCGCAGCTTCAACGAGGCGCACATCCTCGCCATCACGCAGGCCGTTTGTGAGTACCGCGCCGCGCACGGCATCACGGGGCCGCTGTTCATCGGCAAGGACACGCATGCGCTGTCCGATCCGGCGCAACGAAGCGCGATCGAGGTCCTCGCGGCCAACGGCGTGACCACGGTCGTGCAGGCCGGCGATGGGTACACGCCCACGCCCGTCGTCTCGCGCGCCATCCTCGTCCACAACGCCACGCCTGGCGCGGCGCTCGCAGACGGCCTGAACATCACGCCGTCGCACAACCCGCCGCAGGACGGCGGCTTCAAGTACAACCCGCCGCACGGCGGTCCGGCGGATACCGACGTCACGCGCTGGATCGAGGATCGCGCCAACGCGCTGATGGCCGACGGCAACGCCGGCGTGGCGCGACTGCCGTACGCGGAGGCGCGTGCGGCCGCGTGCGTGTCGGAGCGCGACTTCGCGACCGACTACATCGCCGACCTCGGCAGCGTGATCGACATGGACGCGATTCGCACGTCGGGCCTGCGTATCGGCGTGGATCCGATGGGTGGGGCCGCCGTGGCGTACTGGGCACGCATCGCGGAGCGCTACGGTCTCGACATCGACGTCGTCAACACGCGCGTCGATCCCACGTTCGGCTTCATGACGCTCGATCACGACGGCAAGATCCGCATGGACTGTTCCAGTCCGTATGCGATGGCCAGCCTCGTGGGCCTCAAGGACCGCTACGCGATCGCGTGGGGCAACGATGCCGACGCCGACCGCCACGGCATCGTCACGCCGTCGGTGGGCCTGATGAATCCGAATCACTATCTGGCCGTCGCAATCAGGTACCTGCTCGGCCATCGTCCGGCGTGGTCGAGTGCGGCGGTGGGCAAGACGCTCGTGTCGAGCAGCATGATCGATCGCGTGGTCGCCGGCCTCGATCGCACGCTCGTCGAAGTGCCGGTGGGCTTCAAGTGGTTCTCGCCGGGCCTTGCCGACGGCAGCCTGTGCTTCGGCGGCGAGGAGAGCGCCGGCGCGAGCTTCCTGCGTCGCGACGGCACCGTGTGGACCACCGACAAGGACGGCATCATCCTCGGCCTGCTCGCGGCGGAGATCACCGCGGTCACGGGCAAGGATCCCGGCGTGCACTACCAGGAGCTCACGGCACAGTACGGCACGCCGCACTACCTGCGCGTGGACGCGCCGGCCACGCCCGAGCAGAAGAAGGGCTTCTCGCGCCTCACGCCGGACAAGGTCGCCGCAACGACCCTCGCGGGCGACGCGATCACGGCGCGCCTGACCACGGCACCGGGCAACGGCGCGAGCATCGGCGGATTGAAGGTGACGACAGCGCAAGGCTGGTTCGCGGCGCGCCCGTCGGGCACCGAGGACATCTACAAGATCTACGCGGAGAGCTTCACGAGCGAAGTGCACCTGGCGCAGATCGTCGCGGAAGCGCAGGAGATCGTCAGCGCGGCGCTCGGGTGACGGGACGGGGCGGCTTACGGCTTACGGCTTACGGCTTACGGCTTACGGCTTACGGACAAAGGGTAAGGCGCTGGGCGCGCGACAACCAGGTGTAGCCGCCGGATTGTGCCTTGCGCCGGAGTTCCTCGTGGTCGCCACGCACTATCCTTTGCGATATCGGCGCTCCACCGGATTGCCGTTCTTCTCCATCAGGTCTCCGAGTTTCGCCCACGGAACTCGGTGCCCTTTCTGGCCGTTCTGTCGGTACCACACAAGACTGCCCTTGGATACCTTCAGCGAACCCAACTTGGCGCCGTTGGCGTAGACGTCGAACTCGATGTCGGCCTTGCCGAGAGGCCGCGCTGGAACCGTGAAGTGCGGCGCGAGTCTGGCCGTCGTGGACCACTATGGAGAAGGCTGGAAGGAAACGTGGTGCCGGTGGGCGGACTCGAACCGCCGACCCTGCGCTTATGAGACGCATGCTCTAACCGGCTGAGCTACACCGGCACCCTTGGCAGGCTGGCCTCCAGCGGCCAAGCCGGCGGAGACCAGAACGGCTGATTGTACCAGAGGCGCTCCGGCTGCCGGGCGGGCCTCTCGCGGTACGGGAACGCCTTCTGTCCCTCCACGACATAGGGGCGACGCATGCGTCGCCCCTACACATCTCAACGCGGAGCGCGCACTACAGGATCTCGCGCAGGACGCGGAAGCCGAGGCTGAAGCCAGAGTCCGACGGCGAGTGCGTGTAGCGGAGCGCGCAGCGGCTGCTGTTGGCGTCGAAGTGCCAGCTGCCGCCGCGGATCACGTGCTTGAACACCCAGTCGCCGCCGCGGGCGTCCCACACGGGCTCCGCGTCCTGACGCCCGGCCTTCGGATCGCGAACCGGTGCCACCTTGTAGGCGGCATACCAGTCCTCCGTCCATTCCCACACGTTGCCGTGCATGTCGTGGAGGCCCCATGGGTTCGGCCGATAGCTGCCGACGGGAAGCGGCGCGCCGACGACATGCCCCTGCCCGGCGGCGTCGCGGCCGTCGATGTTCGCATCATCGGTCGTCAGGGCGGCGCCGAAGGAGAACGGCGTTCGTGTACCGGCCCGACAGGCGTACTCCCACTCGGCTTCGGTGGGGAGCCTGAAGCGGCCGCCGTCACCAGCAACCTCCTGCAGGCGCTGAATGTACCGTTGCACGTCCGCATGGCTCACCGTCTCGACGGGACAGCGCGGGCCACACGTCGCGTGCTGACTGGGGTTGACGTCCAGGAGCCGACGCCACTGCTCCTGCGTGACCTCGAACCGCCCGAGGTAGAAGCCGCGCGAGATCTCCACGTCGTGCGCCACTTCATCGCCCTGCCGGCCCGCCTCATCGCGCTCG
>CAYRAE010000378.1:0-4014 GCA_964422175.1 uncultured Luteitalea sp.
GGCAACCGGCAACCGGAAGACGTCTTGAAGGCCGAAGGCCCAAGGCCGACACGGATCGGGCACCGGGCACCGGAAGACGTTCTGAAGGCCGAAGGCCCAAGGCCGAGACGGATCGGGATCTGCCCCCTCGATCGCGCATACTGCCGCCCATGACGTCCGTCCGGATCGCTCTTGCGAATCTCCGCGTCCCCGCGACGCCTGAGGAATCAGTGGCCATGGCGACGGCGGCTGTGGCCGAGGCCGGCCAGCGGGGCGCGCTGGTGCTGTGTTTCCCTGAGTGCTTCGTGCCCGGGTATCGCTGGCCCGGCACCGCGCTGCCGGCACCGGATCCCGTGTTCCTCGAACGGGCTCGGACCGCCGTGGCGGATGCCGCCAGGGCGGCGGGGATCACCGTCCTCCTCGGCACCGAGCGCATCACGGAGCGGGGGCTGCAGATCGCGGTGTGCGTGATCGGCCCAGACGGCGCCGTCGTGGGCTGGCAGGACAAGGGTCAGCTCGATCCGTCGGAGGAGTCGACGTACCCCGCGTTCGGCACCGAACGCCGCGTGTTCACCGCCGGCCCACTCACGTTCGGCGTGGTGATCTGCCACGAAGGATGGCGCTATCCGGAAACGGTGCGCTGGGCCGTGCGTCGCGGCGCGCAGGTGGTGTTCCACCCGCACGCGCACGTCGCCGAGCCGGGCAGCTATCGTCCCGTCACCTTCGCCGACCCGGCCAACACCTTTCACGAGAAAGCCGTGCTCTGTCGCGCGGCGGAGAACACCTGCTACGTCGCGTCCGTCAATTGCGCGAGCGACGGGTCAGGCACCACGTCGGCCATCGCACGGCCCGATGGCTCGCTGCTGTGTCATCAGCCGTACGGCGAAGCCGGCCTGCTCGTCGCGGACCTGGATCTGACAGCCGCAACAGGCCTGCTCGCATCGCGCTGCCGCACGTCGCCGCTGTAGCCTTCGGGCCGTGTCACCTCGCGATTCAAACGCGTGACCTTCCACCTCGGACCACTGGCGGGCCGGGCGGGCCCGGCTCCGCAGGCCTTCGCAACAACTCAGATCTGGCGGAGCTCCTTCACGACATCGACGCGCAGCGCGAGTGCCGTGGGCACGCTGGCGGCCACGGCGGCGACACCGGTCACGGTCAGGACCACGGAGAGCCACACGACGAGATCGGTGCCGATCGTGCCCGCCATCTCGGGCCACGTCTGCCACATGCCGACAAAGGCCACGCCGGCGCCCAGCACCGCACCGACGGCCACGACGGCCGTCGCGCGCTGACACACCACCCAGACGATGTGCCGGGTCGATGCGCCGATGGCCCGCCTGACGGCAATCTCGCCACGCCGCTCTTCGACGTAGCGCCGCAGCGCTCCGCCGAGGCCGAGGGTAGCCAGGACGAGGGACGCGACGGTGAACACGCGCAGCACACTGAGCACCACGCGTGCGCCAGCACTGTCATGCGCCGTCAGTTCCGCCATCGTCTCGACGGTGGCGTCGACCGCGCCGCTCGCCTGCAACGCCGACTCGAGCGCGCGCCGCGTTCCAGCGTCGACCTGCAACGTCCTCACCAGGAGCACCGTGTCCGCGCCCGCCTGCAGCGGGGACATCCGCAGATAGAGCGTCGGGGCCACCTGCGCGAGGCGGCTCGCCTGACTGTCGTCCACCACCACACCCGCGACGTGCACGCGTGACTCGTCCGCCGCCTGTTCGACATCGAACTCCGCCGTCGACCACGAGAGTCCCACCCGCGCGAGCTCGCGATCGAGCGCCTCGTTGACCACGCCAGAGAGCAATCCCCCTGCCTCATCGCGGAAGGCGGCCCCCCGCGACACGGCGATGCCCATCACCTCGAAGTACGCAGGCTCCACATGGACGACACGGACCTTCATGCGCTGCGCCGTCGCCTCGTCACCGATGCGCCGGATGTCGACGGCACGGTTCGCGCGGACTCTGGCCTGCACGCGCGGGCGCTCGTCGGCGAGCGCCGCCACGCGCACCGCCGGATCGCGCGCCACGTGTCGAAAGTGGGCCTCGCGCGTCTCCGCCTCATCGTCGACGCTCACGACGAACACCGAATCCGCATCGCCGGCAAGCGTGGTCGCGTAGAGATCGCCGATCGTGCGTACCAATGTCACGCCGACGCCCAGGAGGCCCGTCACGACGGCGACCTGCAGCACCATGAGCACCTCCGCCGTCGAATAGCCGGTCACCCGTCGCTGCATGGCCGTGGCGCTGGCGACGAGCGTGCCGGTGATCGCCCGGTGCGTGGCATAGCGCACCGGCAGGACCGTTGTCACCACCGCCGCGAAGACGACGAGCGCGAGGAGGTACCACAGCTGATGCCACTGAAACGCGACCGTCAGGCCGAGGGACGGGAACGCCGCGGCGACATACCGCTGGAGGCCGTGGACCAGCAGCCAGCTGATGCCCACACTCAGGAGCAACGCGCAGGCGGCCCACAGCGCGCTCTCCCCGAGCAGGCCTCTCGCCAGGCGCCACGGCGTCGCGCCGAGAGCGACACGAATGCCGTACTGTCGTCGCCGCGCGACGGCATCTGCGAGGAGCAGCGCGCTCGCATTCGCAATGCCGACCACGAGCAGGACCAGCGACGGTCCGAGCAACGCCAGGGCACTGGTGCGCGCGCGTGACGGTTGCTCATCACCCAGCGTGCGCGCGGCATACGTGCGTCGCTCGTCCTCGCTCCCCTGATCGATCGCTCTCGACCGCACGAGTTGGTCGTAGGCCTCCAGACGGGCGCCCTGTCGCAGGCGTCCGATGACGTGCCACGTGTCCTCGTGTGCGGCCGGCGCCGCGGGAGGCGCCGCCACCCACACGTCGAAGCCGCGCATCGGAAACCAGAACCCGGCAGGCGCAACGCCGACGATCGTGTGCGGCATGCCGCCGATCAGCAGGTCCTGCCCGAGTGCCTCGCGCGCCGTCCCGTACCAGCGACGCGCCATGTCGTCGCTCACCACCACGGCCGTCGCATCCGTCGCGTCGAGCGACCGGCCCCCGGCCATCGCCACACCGAGCGTCGCGAAGAAATCCGGCGTCACCACCACGACATCGCGCGCACCGCCATCGCTATCCCCTGCCCTGCGGACGGATCGGCGTATCGGGCGATAGGCCGCCGTCGTCGCGAGGAACTGGTCATCGCCGCTGATCGTCCGAAATGCGTCGAACGAGACCGGCTGTGGCGGCGTGCCCGGCCCACCGACGCGCACGAGCCCACGCGGGTCATGCACGGGCGGCGTCGTCGACAAGACTTCGGTGAATACGCTGTAGACAGCGCCCGACGCACCAGCCGCCACACCGATCGTCACGATGGCCGCCAGCGCGGACCAGCGACTGTGATATCTGAGCTTCATACAACCCATTCACCGCATCTTGCCGGCGACGATCACTCGTCGACATAGAACCGTCGGCACCGGCACGTCAGGAGCAGAGCGCGATGCTACCAGCTTCCCCAGGGCAACAAGGAAGAGCCCTCATGTGCTGGACGTCTGCTCGATGGTACGAGTAGTGTTCGTGCGGACCATGACGGGCGACCAGAGGAGGTGCGGGTGACGGCTGTCGAACTGCGCGATCTCGTGCGTCACATGGAGTGGGCGGATGCGCATACATGGCGATCGGTGCGCGACCAGCCGGCGGCGCAGGAGGATGGCCGTCTCCGCTACCTGCTGCACCACATGCACATCGTCCAGGAGGTCTACCTGCAGGCCTGGCGAGGCGACCCGTTCGTGGTCACCGAGCTGACGGCGTATCCGGACCTCGCGTCGATCGAACGGTGGGCGCGGCCGTACTATCCGGCCGTGGCAGCGTTCAGCGCCGACGTGGACGCGACGGCGCTGGTGCGGCCGGTGGCGTTTCCCTGGGCGGCGATGATCGAGGCGCAGTTCGGGACGGTGGCGCCGGCGACGCTTGCCGAGAGCGCGTGGCAGGTGCTGTCACACACGACGTATCACCGCGGACAGGTGGCGACACGCGTGCGGGAGATCGGCGGCGAACCGCCGACCGTGGA
>CAYRAE010000379.1:0-4014 GCA_964422175.1 uncultured Luteitalea sp.
CGATGAAGGCCGTCGCGCCGTCGGGCCACGTCGTGAACGTGACGTCGACACGCGAACCTTCCAGCACGTCGACGCGCGATGGATGCTCGTGACGCTCGATCGGCTTGCCGGCGTACGACGGCGGCGTGACGACGACCGCCCACGAAAGAGCGCCTGCCGCCACGGGATCCGGATTCGACGTCGCGACAGGCTCCTGCGCATCGGCAGGCCGCGATGTCATCGGCGTGATGAATCCGCCGACGAGTCCGAGCACTATCGCGGCAAGCGCAATCGCCCACGTGCCATGCGAGACAACGACGATCGGCGCGGCGTCCCGCAACACGCCGCGCGAGTGCGCCACGAGTCTCGCGGCGATCGCCGGAGACAACGACCTCGGTCCCGTGGCCATCGCCCGCCGAGACAGGGTCGACTCGCCTGAAGGTCGGGCCAACTCCTTTGAAGGTAGGGCCGGCTCTCCGAGCCCGGCCCCCTCCTGACATTCGTGCCACGTGAACAGCGCGTTCTGGAGATCGGGATTCGCGCGCTCGACAGCCCTGACGAGGACCGTGACATCCCGCACGCCAGGCGCCCGCCACCATGCGACAACGGCTACGGCGAGTCCAAGAGCCAGACAGGCAGCGTCGCTCGTCGTCGTGAGCGGCAACAGCAGTGCCCGCAGCAGCAGGGCCACACCAGCGCCGAGCACCAGGGCCCACGCGGCGTACCAGAGGCGCCAGCGGCGCCATGTCGATGCGATCCACGCGTCGATCCACTCGGCGTCACGCAGCGAGTCCGATGGACCGCCGGCGCCCTCCGGCAGGTCAGGCGGCATCGGCCACCTCCCGGTCGGCGGCGGGCGCGCCTCGTCTGCGCCACCACTGCTCCACCAGCAGGAGCGCGAGCGCGACGGCCCATGCCGCGCGCGTATCGAGACCACCGGGGAGCGTGACGTCAGCGGGTGCGGTGGGGTCGCGTTCGACGCGCGCGATCGCGTCGGTCGTCCACTGCCGTTCCGAAGGGGCTGAAGCCCCTTCGCCCCATGTGGATGTGTGGGTCGATTCGACGGCGGCGATGAGCGACCAGAGGGAGAGTGGAGAGGACGGCGTGGCGTCGAGCGTGAAGATCACACGGTTGGCGTCGACGCGGCCACGCAGGAGAGGCTCGCCACCGAGGCCTGTCACCAGCGTGCGTTCTGTAAGCAGATGCTCACCATCAGATGCGCGTGGGTCGCGCACGGATCGCTCCGCCGCCTCCCGCACACGCGCATCGTCAGCCACATCGTCCAGCACGCGCAGCGCGGCGGGCGTTGCAGGCACGACAACGTCGGCTGGCGTCTGCGGGCCGCCGGGCCAGACGAACACGAGGGAGGGGCTGTCAGGTCGGGCTCGGAGAAGCGTTTCCAACAACCGATCCCGAATCGCGCCGTCCGATTCGGCCGCTTCGATCGCCACGTCGGGCCCGGCCGACGTCGCATCTGCCGCGTCTCGACGCACCATCAGCAACCGGATCCCGATCCCCTCGGGGATGGTCGCGAGATCGTCAGCCGTCAGGCTCTCGCGCGATCCGTCCCACGCGACAACGATCTCCGTCTTCCGATCCCGAGCATCGCCCGTGGCCTCCGCGACAGCTTCGTCGAGCAGGTCCGCCGCTGCACCGCCGTCGATCACACGTACTGATGTCGCCGCAGGCGCGAGCGACGCCACCGCCTCGCCGGCCGCACTCTTCACGCCCGCGTCCACGACCACGACGCGATGCAGTCGATTGCGCCACGCGTCGACGCGCCACGCCGCCGTGATCGTCGGACCAGCGGCCGCGGCGCAGATCGTCCCCACGATGGCCAGTCGCAGCAACAGCAATGGCCAGTCCTGCACGCGTCGCAGGCGTCGCGACACGGGCGATGCCGCGCGCAGAAACCGCAGCGTGGGAAAGAGCACCGCCGCGGGCCGTCGCCGCGACCACAGGTGCGCCACGATGGGCAGGGCCACGGCGATGGCCAATGCCCACGCCGCCGGCACGGCCCACGTCACCGCGCGCCTCCCGCCTGTGGCGCGCGCTGCTGCGTGAATGCGCGCAGGACGCCGTCGATCGGCGTGTCCGTGCCGGCTGCGACGAACGTGATCCCTTCACTCGTGCAGAAGGCGCGCGCCTCGTCGACGAACGCCGTCACGCGCGCGGCGTACTCCTCCCGCACGGAAGGTACGTTCGCCACCAGCCGTTCACCCGTTTCGAGATCGACGAACTCCGCGTCGCCGCGCGCGTCGAGCACGCGTTCCCCCGGCGTGAGCACGTGGAACACCACGACTTCGTGCCCCATCCGGCGCGCTTCCCGCAACGCGGGCTGCAGGTCGTCGCTTCCGTACAGATCCGAGATCAACGCCACGCAACCACGACGTCCGAGACGCGACGCCGCTCGGCGAATGGCTCCGCCGAGGTCCGTCGCACCGTCTGCCGTCACTCCGGCGAGCAGACCCAGCGTGCGAACGAGATGCGGTCTGCCCGTACGCGCCGGCAACGCGACGCCCGTCTGCGTCCCGTGCGTGACGAGGCCCACGGCTTCACCCTGCTGCACCAGCAGATACGTCAGGGCCGCAGCCAGCAGCACACCGAACTGGAGCTTCGACACGCCGGCGGCATCGGCGAACGCCATCGACCGGCTCGTGTCGATCGCGATCATCACGGGCCACTCGGTCGTCTGCCGATACACGCGCGTGAACAGCCGATCGGTGCGCGCGTAGTGCTTCCAGTCGAGGTGCTTGAGGTCGTCGCCGGGCAGGTACGGGCGCATCTGCTGGAACTCCGCACCGGTGCCCGTGAACGGACTGCGATGCGCGCCCAGCCTGGCCCCCTCGACGATGAGGCGCGCCGCCAGTTCCAGGTCGGCGATGCGCGCCAGCAGCGCGGGATCGAGTGAAACCGGCGAGGTGGCGGCGCTCACGCCTGCGTGGAGACCTCGGTCAGCAGACGCGAGACGATCGCGTCGGCGTCGAGTCCCTCCGCCTCCGCCTGGAAGTTCACGAGCACGCGATGCCGCAGCACCGGCAGCGCGAGCGCCCGCACATCGTCGAGCGACACCGCCGCACGTCCCTCGAGCAGTGCGCGTGCCTTGCCGCACAGCAGCAACGCCTGTCCGGCTCGCGGCCCCGCGCCCCACCGCACGTACTTCGAGACGACTGCGGCGGTTTCGGCTTCACCCGGGCGCGTGGCGCGCACCAGTCGTGCCGCGTAGTCCACGACGTTGCTGGCGGCGGGGATCTCGCGCACGAGCCGGTGTACGGCTGCGATGTCGTCGCCGTCGGCCACGACGTCCGCCAGCGCGGCTGGCGCGGCCGTCGTGCGTGCCAGCATCTGCCGCTCCTCGTCGGCCGTGGGATACCCGATCACCACGTTCAGCAGGAACCTGTCCAACTGCGCTTCGGGCAGGCTGTATGTGCCCTCCTGCTCGATGGGGTTCTGCGTCGCCAGTACGAACTGCGGCGCGGGCAGGTCGTAGCGCACGCCACCAACGGTCACCTGCCGCTCCTGCATGGCTTCGAGCAGCGCGGCCTGCGTGCGCGGCGGCGTGCGATTGATCTCGTCGGCCAGCAGGATGTGCGCGAACACGGGCCCGCGCATGAAGCGCACTTCGCGCCGCCCCGTCGATCGATCCTCCTCGATGACCTCCGCGCCGACGATGTCGGAGGGCATCAGATCCGGCGTGAACTGGATTCTGTTGAACGAGAGCGCGACGGTTCGCGCCAGCGTCTTGATGATGAGCGTCTTGGCGAGCCCCGGCACGCCGCGCAGCAGGCAGTGCCCGCCGGCGAAGAACGCGATCAGAATCTCCTGGAGCACGGCGCGTTGCCCCACGATGGTGCGTCCGAGTTCGGTCTCGAGCCGCCGGCCGAGCGTGGCCGCTTCATCAATCGTGAGCTGACGGTCTGGCATCTGGACGGCGATTGTAGCAACCGGGCGCTGCCCATCCGGACGACGGCCGGCACACTGGCGTTTCGTTGACAGCCCCCGGGGGGCGCGCTACGCTTCACCGGCCTCGGCACC
>CAYRAE010000380.1:0-3995 GCA_964422175.1 uncultured Luteitalea sp.
CGACCACAGCCAGCACGACAACGTTGCGCATGGGGGAAACATATACCAGCCGGGCGCCGGAATCCGGGCACCGGGCACCGGGCTCCGGGCACCGGGCTCCTGGGGGCGCAAATTGCCAACGGCAACCGGGATACATACGGACACGGTCTCATCCGCGTGTGACAGACTGGGTGCGATTCGCCTCGCATGACGGCCCTCGAACAGTCGTATCGCACGGCCCGCCGCGTGACGGTGGCCGGAATCGTGGTCAGCGCATTGCTCGCCTGCGGCAACATCGCCGTGGGGCTGATCGAGCGTTCGACGTCCGTCCTCGCCGCCGGATTCGAGTTTGCCGGCGACGTGCTGGCATCGACCATCGTGCTCGTGGCCATGACGGTGGCGGCCAGGCCGGCCGACGACAATCACCCGTACGGACACGGCCGCTTCGAGACGTTGTCGGCCTTCACCGTCGGTGGCATCCTGACGCTGGCCGGCATCGCGATCTGTTACCAATCGCTGCAGGCCGTCACTGCGGCGCACCCTCCGCCTGGGAAGATCGCCGCGATCCCGCTCCTCGCCGCCATCGTGTTGCGCGGCGGCATGTCCGCTCTCAAGTTCCGCGTGGGCCGGCGCCTGCGCAGTGCTGCGCTCGTCGCAGACGCCTGGAACGATGCCGTCGACATCCTGTCGGCGACGGCCGCCCTCGTCGCCGTCGCCCTGACGACGTACGACCCGCAACGGTTCCTGCCGGCCGACCACTACGGTGGGTTCGTGGTCGGTGTGGTCGTCGTGCTGACGGGTCTGCGCGTCGCGCGCGATGCGTCGCTCGAACTCGCCGACTCCATGCCGGCATCGACAATGACTGACGAACTTGCCGCGCTGGCCCTGTCGGTCCCGGGCGTGCTCGGCGTCGACAAGCTGTTCGCGCGAAAGACGG
Organism: uncultured Luteitalea sp.; assembly: GCA_964422175.1. Taxonomy (GTDB): domain Bacteria; phylum Acidobacteriota; class Vicinamibacteria; order Vicinamibacterales; family Vicinamibacteraceae; genus Luteitalea. The sequence goes on from CAYRAE010000380.1 coordinate 917, forward strand.
GCCTGCAGTATCACGTCGACATGCACATCGAGGTCGCCCCTACCCTGAGCATCGCCGACTCCCACGCCATCGGCGGACACGTGCGATCGACGCTGAAGCGCGAGGCACCCTGGGTGGCGGACGTGCTCGTCCACGTCGAGCCGGCGCGCGTCGATCGTCGACCCGGATGAGGTACCTTCTCCGCATGCGTCTTGCACTCGGGCTGGTGATCGCGGGGATGGTGTGCCCGTCGGCGGCACTCGCGCAAGCTGTCGATCCGCGTGGGGCGGACCTGTTCGTGGCGCACTGCGCGACGTGTCACGGGGCCGACGGGCGGGGCGGCGAGCGTGGGCCCGACATCGTGACGGGGCCGCGCAACCGCAACAGGACCGTTGCCGCGATTCAGGGCGTGATCAAGCAGGGCATGCCCGGCGGAGGCATGCCGCCCATCGCGCTCGACGAGGCGCAGGCGACGCTCGTCGCCAATCACCTGCGTACGCTGGCGGCCGACGCGTGGGAACCGCCGACGTGGCCGCGCGTCGGGGCGCAGGTGCGCGGCGGCGCGCGCGTCGAAGGTCTCGTCCTGAACGAGACGGGCTCGCACATCTATCTCCTGCGCAACGACGGCTCGCTGGCCACGCTGCCGCGGCGCGACGTGACGTCCACCGACGACATGGGGCGCGTCGAGATGCCCACGCTCGTGCCCCGGGACCGTCCGGCGACGGCGAATCCGGGCGACTGGACGACGTACAACGGCGACATCGGCGGCAACAGGCATACGCCGCTGGCGCAGATCACGCCCGCCAACGTCTCCCGCCTTCGACCGGCGTGGACGTTCGCGATCGCCGGCGCGCGCAATCTCAAGACGACGCCGCTCGTGGTCGACGGCGTGATGTACGTCACGGCACCCAACGAGGTCTTCGCGATCGATGCGCGCACCGGCGCGCAGATCTGGCATCACCGGCGTCCGCGCACGCCGGGCGTCATCGGCGACGCCGGCGGCGGCGTCAATCGCGGCGTGGCGCTCGCGGGCGATCGCGTCTTCTTCGTCACCGACGATGCGCGGATCGTGGCGCTGCATCGCGCCAACGGACAACCGCTGTGGGAGACCGTGATGGCCGACTTCCGCGCGCACTACGGCTCGACGTCGGCGCCGCTCGTCGTGCGCGATCGCGTGTATTCCGGCGTATCGGGCGGCGACGAGGGCGTGCGCGGGTTCCTCGCGGCGTTCGACATCGCCACGGGCCGTGAAGTGTGGCGGGTGTGGACGGTTCCTGCACCAGGCGAGCCGGGATCGGAGACGTGGGGCGGCCGCGCCATCGAGCACGGATGTGCCGCGCCGTGGCTGACGGGGTCGTACGACGCGTCGCTCGACACGCTCTACTGGACCACGGGCAATCCGTGTCCCGACTACAACGGCGACGAGCGCGTGGGCGACAACCTCTATTCCAACAGCGTGCTCGCGCTCGACCCGGCCACGGGAACGCGCCGGTGGCACTTCCAGTTCACGCCGCACGACCTGCACGACTGGGACGCGGTGCAGACGGTCATCGTGGCCGACGCACGCTTCCAGGGGCGCACGCGCAAGCTGCTGCTCCAGGCCAATCGCAACGGGTTCTTCTACGTGCTGGATCGCGAGACGGGGAAGATGCTCCTCGCGCAGCCCTTCCAGAAGAAGCTGAACTGGGCGTCGCACATCGACGCCGACGGCCGGCCCGTGCGCGTGCCCGGCAAGGAGCCCTCGTGGGGCGGCACGCTGGTGTGTCCGACGGTCGAGGGGGCGACCAACTGGATGTCGCCGGCGTTCAATCCCGACCTCGGCCTCTTCTACGTGCAGGCGCTCGAACGCTGCACCATCTTCACGAAGTCGACGCGCTGGTTCGAGCCCGGGCAGTCGTTCTACGGCGGTACCACGCGCCGCGTACCCGGCGAAACCGGCGGCAAGGTGCTGCGCGCGATCGACATCAATACGGGCCGTATCGCCTGGGAGTTGCCGCAGGTAGGCGACGGCGAGTCGTGGGGCGGCGTGCTGTCGACGGCGACGGGACTCCTCTTCGTCGCGGAAGACGATGGCCGCTTCACCGCCGTCGATGCGCGCACGGGCGATCGTCTGTGGGAGTTCTCCGCCAACGCCATGTGGCGCGCGTCGCCCATGACCTACATCGCCGGCGACACGCAGCACCTCGCGATCGCCGGCGGCGGCGTGATCTACGCCTTCGCGCTCCAGTAGGGGCCGCCCTTGCCTACCCTCCAGGGCGGTGTGGTCGGCCCTGGCCCGCTGTGGCGGTAGGTAGGGTCGGCCCTCCGGGCCAGACCCTAAGAAGAAGCGCGCAACGCCCGGGCAAGGCCGGTCCAGCACATGTCGAAGGGGACGGCGAGTTCGAGACGGCGGAGCTCCTCCTCGGACAACTGACGACGGAAGATGCGGCGGAGATCGTCGACGAATCGCGCTTCACGCTCCTCTTCGGACAGCGCCGCGTCGGCCAGGAGCTGACCGGCGAGGTGCTTCATCACGTCGAGGCGATCGAGCAGTTCGGCGAGGTGCGCGGCGACGGCGGTCACAGGGCCGAAGTGCGTGAGGAACAGCGCCGACGGCTGCCACGCGAGGATCCGCGTGACGCTCTCGTGCCACAGCGCGATGTCGATGTCGGGAGGAGGCGTGGGCGGCATCACGCCGGTCATCGCCGTCGTCTTGCACCCGCCCGTGTCGCCCACGAACGCGATGCGCGACGCCCTGTGGAAGTAGCTCACGTGGTGCTGGGCATGGCCCGGCGTGTACGCCACGTCGATGTCGTGCCCGGCCACGACGATGTGCTCGCCGCCGCGCAGGATGTGCAGATTGCCATCGGGAACCGCCACGAACTCGCCCCACAGCGTGTCCATCCGATCGCCGTAGATCCTTGTCGCGCTGGCCAGCAAGCGCTCGGGCGACGCCATGTGCCGGGCACCCCGCTCGTGTACGTACACGCGACACGCGGGCCGGCGCCGCACGATGGATCCCGTCGCGCCCGCATGGTCGAAATGGATGTGCGTCAGCAGGACGGTCTCCACATCGTCGAGCGACAGCCCGCCGGAGGCGAGGTCGGCCTCGAGCGCGGCA
>CAYRAE010000381.1:0-3973 GCA_964422175.1 uncultured Luteitalea sp.
TGGACTGCGCCGACAGCACGGTCGCGACGAGCAGTTCGAAGGCGTTGCTGAACGCGAGTTCGGTATCAGGAGCAGGGAAGTGCCGGAGCAGCCGCTCGAGCACCGCTGGCGCGGGGACGAGTGTCGTCGATGCAGAACGCGCGCGAGCCACGCGGGGAATGGTAAACGATGGTCGGCAAGCGGCAATGGGCAACCGGCAGCCGGACTACGAACGGCGAGAGGGAACCAACCGGTTGCCCGTTGCCGATTGCCGGTTGCCGATCCTCGGGGCGGGCGGTTGTGTTCCACCCGCCCCGGGTTCCTGCGTCAGAAGTCGAACCGCACGCCGAACTGGAACTGGCGCGGCGGCTGCGCGGTCGTGATCGTGCCGTACGAACCGCTGTTGGCGTCGACGTTCGGGTTGCCGAAGTTGACGGTGTTGAACAGGTTGAACACGTCGAAGATCGGCGTCACGTTGTAGCGTCCGCCGAAACGGAAGTTCTTGCGGAACGAGACGTCCATCTGCTGGAACGAGGGGCCGGCAATGACGCCGACACCAGCCGACCCGCGGCGATCCTCGGGCGGGTTGGTGAACGCGGCCCTGTTGAACCACTCGTTCTCGTCGCCATCGATCGCGATCTCGCCACCCACGTACTCCGCGCGACGGCTGCCGATCGACGAATTGCCGACGGGCGTGAAGTACTGGCCCGACTGGAAGCGGTACTTGCTGCTCACTTCCCAGCCGCCGAAGAACGCCTCGACGATGTCGCCTCGGTCGCGCAGCCACGGAATGCGGTACGTGAGCGTGTTCACGAAGGCATGACGCCTGTCGAACGATGCGGGACCCCAGAAGAAGTCGAGGTCGTTGGCGCCGTCCACCGTGTCGTTGTCGCCGTTGCCGCTGGCGTTCGTGAGCGCTCGACCAAGGGTGTACGACACGGTGAACTGGAAGTCGCCCGTGCGCTTGGTGCCGTACAACTGCATCGAGTGATACTGCGAGCTCGCGTCGGTGACGCGCATGCGGATCTGCGAGTAGCCCTTGTATGGACGGAGGTAGTTCTCCGACACACGCTGCGCCGCCGGCAGGGCATTGTTGGCCCTGAGGTCGTCGAAGCTTGCCCGGTTGATGTCAGGCTGGCGAAGGAGATGACGGCCGGTGTTACCGACGTACGACGCTTCGACGAAGTACCCGCGGCCGAACTGCCGCTGCACGCCGACGCTGTAGTTGGTCTGCATGGGCAGCTGGAGGTTCGGATCGACGGCGTTGATCGTGCCCACCGCACCAACCGCGCCGGCAGCGCCACCGCTCGGGTTCGCGATGTTGAAGTTCTCGTAGAGCGTGTTGGCCAGCACCGGCGGGATGTTGAGCTGCGAGAAGATGATGTTGCCTTCCGGCTTGTCGTAGAACACACCCACGCCGCCGCGGATCACCGTCTCGGGGTTCAGCGTGTACGAGAAGCTGAAGCGCGGCATGAAGAGGTGCTGCCCCTTGTACAACCCGCGCGGTGCGCCGAACGGGATGCGGTCGTAGTCGCCACCCGAGATGAGGTCCACGCGCCCTGTCTGGTCGTCAGGAATTCCGTCGCCAGCGATCACGAGACCGTTGAAGCGGTTGCCGATACCCGGTACGAGCAGACCGTTGGTCCGCACCTGCACGGCCTGGCTCGGGTCGTACCGTGACGGGTCGAAGTTGACCAGGTTGTTCCCCTGCGTGTACGTGGGCTGTGTGTACTCGTACCGCACGCCGATCTCGAGGCTCAGGTTGTTGCGCACGCGCCACGTGTCGGAGACGAAGCCCTGGTACGTGGTGAAGCGGAAGAAGCCGACGGGGTCGGCCGACGCCTCCTGGTAGGTGCGGAAGTTACCGAGCAGCATGTCGGCCACGGAGTTGCTCGTGGTGTTCGGGTTGCCGCCGGTGTTGAACTCGGCGCGGCCGAAGTATTCGCCACGGCCATTCTGGTCCTTCCTGTTGCGCGAGATGGCCGCGCCCGTACGGATGGAGTGGTTGCCCTTGATCCACGTGAGCGTGTCGGAGAACGTGATGTCGGTCGTCGGCGAGAGCAGCGCGAAGTTCGGGCCGTGGACCTGAGCGAAGCCCGCGACCACGACGTTGGGGATTCCGTCGGAGACGTAACCCGGTGTGTCGTACAGCTCGGGGTACGTGATGCCGAACGTGCTGCGCTGCCAGTAGTCGCCGAGCGGCTGGATGCGCTGGCCATTCCATGACGCGCCAATCTTGGCTTCGTTGATCAGGGTGGAACTGGCGACGTACGTATGGCCCACCTGATAGCTGGTGCCTGGACGCGACCTGTCGGTCGGCACCGTCGGCATGGCCGCGCCGGAGAACGTGCCGAACGGCTCGGTCAACACGTATTCGTCGTGGATGTAGCGGCCGTAGAAGCGCTGCTTCTCGGTGGCCTGATAGTCGAGACGCAGGATCTCCTGGCGCGACTTGAACGGGTTGTACTCCTGGAAGGTCGTGTTGTTGGCCGTCGGCGTGTCGGTGAACGAGGCGGCCTTGCCCTGCATCGCCCTGTAGATGTTGGCGAAGGCGCGGCCGTTCGCCGTGACGCGATCCTGCGGGATCACGTTACCCGGGAATGGCTGGCCCGTCGTCGGATCGCGCAGCACGCCATCGTCGGCCGTCCCGACGATGCCGTCGGCGCCGCGCAGGCGGACCGAGAAATCGCCGTTGAGTTCGGCCGTCGTGGGCAGGGTCTGCCGCGTCGGGTTCGTGTAGCGGTTGATGATGCGGTGCTGCTGACCGCCGAAGAAGAACAGCTTGTTGCGAATGATCGGACCACCGAGCGCGCCTTCGAAGTTACGGAATTCGAGGGGTGGCTTGGTCTTGTTGCCGTTGGCGTCGAGCGGGGCGAAGTAGTTCGGGGCGTCGAACTTCTCGTCGCGGATGTCGAAGCGCGCGGTGCCGCGGAACTGGTTCGTCCCGCTGCGCGTGACGACGTTGACGGCGGCGCCGCTGTTGCGGCCGACTTCGGCCGAGAAGTTGGACGTCTGGATCTTCACCTGCTCGATGAAGCTCAGGCTCACGTTGTTGACCTGCGAGCCGTTCGAGCCGGAGTCGACGTTGGACGTGCCGTCGATGGTGAGGTTGTTGGTGTTGGTGCGGCTGCCGTTGATGGACTGACCGGTGGTGGCAAGGCTCGTGGCGAGCGCGAGCGGGTCGAAGTCGGTGGCGACGGCGCCGGGGATGAGCGACGCGAGCTCGAGGTAGTTGCGGCCGTTGAAGGCCAGGTCCTTGATCTGCTGCGTGTCGATGGTGCGGGAGACTTCGCCGGAGGTGCGGTTCACGGTCTCGCCGATGGCCGCGGTGACTTCGACCGATTCGGTGAGCTGCCCGACGCCCAGGGCGAAGTCGGCGGTGATGCTGCCGTCGGCCGTGAGGCTGATGCCGGTGCGTTGCTGCCGGCGGAAGCCTTCGAGTTCGGCGGTGACGCTGTACGTGCCGACCTGGAGACTCGTGGCCAGGTACGTACCCGAGTCATCGGTCACCACCGTACGCGAGATGCCGGTGGCTTCGTTGAGAAGCGTCACCGTGACGCCGGGCAGCACACCTCCTGAACTGTCGGTGACGCGACCGCCGATGCGGCCCGTGATGTTTTGGGCGGAAGCGGGTAGTGCGCCCACCAGCAATGCCAGACACAAACAGAGGGCCGCGCTCGCGACGCCACGCAGGCGTTGGAACGGCACGCTCGAGTCCAGAGACATCGAAGGCTCCTTGCGTTCAAGTGGTAAGACAACGTGTGCGGTGATCCTAAAGCGTCCTGTCGAGATGTCAACCCACATTTCCCTGCTTCATCTGCTCCAGCAGGTGGTCGATGGAGCGCACCGTGAGGGCCATGATCGTGAGCGTGGGATTCTGGCAGCCGCCGGAGGTGAAGCCACTGGCGTCGGTGACGAGCAGGTTGGGGATGTCGTGCGTCTGCTGGAACTGGTTAAGGACTGACGTCTTCAGGTCGCTCACCATGCGTGCGAT
>CAYRAE010000382.1:0-3968 GCA_964422175.1 uncultured Luteitalea sp.
TGCCGATCATCGGCCCCGCGCAACGCTTCCCCGGTGTCATCCACGCGACCGGACATTTCCGCAACGGCGCCCTGCTCGCCCCGCTCACTGCCGATCTCGTCGCCGACCTCGTCGCCAACCCGGAGACAGTCGTCCCCCCAGCCCTGTCACCAGCCCGCTTCGGTTTGTAGACGGGCGGTAATGCCGCGATGCCGAATGCCGGAAATGCCAAAGGTTGAAGGGCTCATCTAGTGCTAGACTGCCGCGTCATGGCACAGGCACCGCGTGAGGTGGGCGACGCGCTGGGGATGATCGAGACGCGCGGGTTCGTAGGCATGGTCGAGGCTACCGACGCCATGCTGAAGACCGCCAACGTCACCCTGGTGAGCTGGCAGAAGGTCGACGCGGGCCTCGTCACGGCCATCGTGCGCGGCGACGTCGCTGCCGTGAAAGCCGCCACCGACGCCGGTGCCGCCGCTGCCCGCCGCGTGGGCGAACTGGTCGGCGTTCACGTCATCCCCCGTCCTGCCGACGACGTCGAGACGATCTTCCCGATTTCGTAGCGTCAGTTCACCCTGCCTCTTGCGTCGATCACTGGCTGATCGATCACCTGATCGCCGTCGGTGACGACGTAGCGATTCGAGAGATTGGCGACGACGCAGGCGTGGTTGGGGATGATGGTGACGCGATCGCCGATGCGGAGGCGAGGCGTGCCCGATACCCGGACCACGGCGTGCTCTTCCGACAACCGTTCGATGAGGAGATTCTCGTCGGGCGTGCCGTCGGGTCCGAGCACCACGCCGAAACCCTGTGCGGCGCCCGCGTAACCGCGCGCGGCATCCGAGCTCAGGACCTTGCTGCCCGCGTCCAGCACGAGGCGACCCGCCGACGGGCACGAGACGACCGACGCCATCACGCGCAGCGCGCACCCCGACCACCCGACCACGCCGAGTCCCACCTGCGTGCGGTCGTGGAAGACATAGTTGCCGGGTCGCAGTTCGGTGATGCCGTCGAGCGTCGCGCTCACCAGCGCCTGCGGCGTGGAGCCCACGCTGATCTCCGCGACCTCGACCCCCTGCGCTTCGACGCCGCCGCGGATCTCGGCGAGCAGTGCGACTTCCTCTCCAGCGATGCGCCGCATGTCGTCGGCCGCCGTCGCCGCGTACGAGTGGCCCGCGTGACTGAGCAACCCTCGCAGATCGACGCCAGGCATCCGGCTCACCGCCGTGACGAAGGCCACGGCATCGCGCTCACGCGGATCGACCCCGCACCGATGGGTACCCACGTCGATTTTCACGAGCACGGGGAGGCGACGCCCCTCACGCTGCATCACATCGGACCAGGCCTGCGCCACACCCAGATCGTCAACGACGATCGAGAGGCGCACGCGATCCATCAGCGCGAGCACGCGCGCCGCGTACGTGGGCGAGACCGGATACGCGATGCGGAGATCTTCGACGCCCGCGTCAGCGAAGACTTCCGCCTCCGCGGGCTTGGCGCACGTGAGGCCCACGGCACCTGCCGCGATCTGCTGGCGCGCGATCCAGCCGCTCTTGTGCGTCTTGCCATGCGGACGGAGGCGCTTGCCACCTGCGGCGGCAGCCTCCGCCATCCGGCTGATGTTGCGCGCCATGGCCGGCGCGTCGATGGCGATGAACGGCGTCTGGAGATCGGCGAGCGTCGGCACGGGCTAAGCCTACCGCGTCTGCCCGTGCCCCGCAGCTAGGGCGCGTCGTCGGCGCCGACGATGCCGCCTTCGCCTTCGAGGCGCGCGATCTGCTTGACGTCCTGGCGGGTGAATCTCAGTCTGACGCCGGCACCCATGCCGTCCGATTCCTCGATGACGAGCGCGCCGAAGTGGTCCAGACCCCGGCACATGGCGTCGACGTCCTCGTCCGACTGGAGCCAACTGCTGCCGCTGGCCTCGATGTGACGCAGCGCCGCAACGGAAATGCCGCTGGCGGCGGCGAAATCGGCCTCGCCGACGCCAACCAGCGCCCGTGCCGCCGCGATCACGCGTCCCGTCAACCGGCGTGTGTCGTTCATGCCATCTCCCCTGATCAGATCTCCGTCAACATACGCGCGAACGGCGGCGAGCGGGACACGGGCGGCGGCCCGTGCCGCTACAGCGAGACGACCTCGCCGGTCCTGACCGATCGCTCTTCGGCTTCGCAGATCTCGACGGCGCTCAGTCCGTCCGCCGCCGTCACGACGGTCGTCGGCTGGCCCGTCCTGATCGCGGTCAGCATGTGGTCGAGCTCGAGGACGTACCCGTCGGGCCCTTCGAGAGGCACCACGCGCGGCTCCTTGTCGGGCTCCAGTACGAGCAGCGCGTCCGCACCGCGCGCGCTGTCGTAATCGATCGTCGCGTTCTCGAACATCACCGTATACGACATGCCGAAGCCGCTGGCCAGCAGCCAGCTGCCCTCCGAGTACACCGCCGCGCCGTTGGGCACCGTGTACTGCGTGACGACATGATCGGTCGCGCCGCTGAACCGGCTCACGCCCGTCGAGTACACCTTCGTGGGTCGACCGAACACGAACTGGACGAAGTCCGTGTCGTGGACGTGCAGATCGAACAGCGCCCCGCCTGAGTCGCCGCCCTTGAAGTACGTGTCGCGGCTCCAGCCGGGAGGCGCCGAGACGCGACGGAAGCGGGCCGTGAGCGCGCGACCATAGGTCTCCTGCGCAACGAGGTCCTTCAGCCACGCCCAGCCCGGCCAGAAGCGCATGCACATCGCGGGCATGAAGAACGTGCTCGCCGCGGCAGCCGCGTCGACGATCGCGCGGGCTTCGGTCGACGTCCGCGCGAGCGGCTTCTCGCAGATCACGTGCTTGCCCGCCGCCAGCGCCGCCAGCGTCTGCGGCACGTGCAGCGGCGTCGGCACGCACAGGTCGACGAGGTCCACCTCACCATCGGTGAGCAGATCCTCGATGCGCGTGTACGCCCGCACGTCGGGGCCGAGATCGACGGCGTCCGATCCTGCGACGTTGCCCGTCACGCCGCCGAGCACGCCGTTCACCGGCTGCCGCACGGCGTCACAGACGGCGACGATGTTCACGCCGGAGAGCTTGCGGTAGGCGTTGATGTGCGTGAGGCCCATGAAGCCGAGCCCCACGACGGCCACGTTCACGGGACGATCGTTCACGGCGCTCATGCCGCGATGCCCTCGACGCGGGCCGCGGCGATGTCGACGCCACGCTGCACGCGCGGTACCCCTGTCGCGATGGCGGCGTCGAGCAGGGCCTGGGGCGATTCCGGTTGCAGCGACCAGCTGCAGACGGCAGGACGGGAGGCAAGTGCGGGTGCGTTCACAGTCGAGCATTAGAACGCACTGGCAGGGGAGAACTCAACGCGTCACGCGAGTGCCGAGGTGGCGGCCTCCGTGCTAGGATGCGCCCGTTCCGGTTCTGCTGGCTGAGCAGGGTTCCGGTCTCTCAGAACGTGCGCATCAGCATGCCCATGTCACACCTCCGGCATGGTGTCCTGTCGTGTCTGCTGGCCCTCGGGTGTTGCCCCGTCGCCGCGCTCGCCCAGGCGCCGGTCTCATCAGCGCCAGACGACGCCGGTCGCCGGCCGGCGCGCGTGGTGCTCACGTGGCGCGACGATCCAGCACGATCGCAGGCCGTCACGTGGCGCACCGACGCGCGGGTCGACGAGGCATTCGCCGAGATTGCGGAGGCCAGCGCCAATCCCGGGTTCGGCGCACTCGCCCGCCGATCGCCCGCGCGGACCGCGCCTGTGACGCTCGTCTCCGGCGCGACGGTCTACTACCACGAGGCCCGTTTCACGGCGCTGCGGCCCAACACCCTCTATGCGTACCGCGTGGGCGATGGCGCCACGTGGAGCGAGTGGTTCCAGTTCAGGACCGCGCACGTCGAACCGGCCGCGTTCTCGTTCATCTACCTCGGCGATGCGCAGGTCGAGATGCGGTCGCTGTGGTCGCGCACGATGCGCGCGGCGCTGCTCGAGGCCCCGCGTGCGCGCT
>CAYRAE010000383.1:0-3943 GCA_964422175.1 uncultured Luteitalea sp.
CCCGCAGGTGGGGACCGTCGTGGTGGGCGACGACGTGGAGATCGGCGCGCTGACCGCGATCGATCGCCCGCCGATCGGCGCGACCGTGGTCGGCGCCGGCAGCAAGATCGACAACCTGGTCCAGATCGCGCATGGTGTCGAACTCGGCGAACGCGTGATCCTCGTCTCGCAGGTCGGTATCGCGGGAAGCACGACCGTTGGCGCCGGCACGGTGCTGGCCGGACAGGTGGGCGTGGCCGGACACCTCACGATCGGCAGGGGCGTGCGCGCGACGGCGCAGACGGGCATCCCCAACTCGCTCCCGGACAAGGCGTTCGTCTCCGGGTACCCGGCGATCGACAACCGCGACTGGCTCAAGGCGTCGGCGGTCTTCCGCACCCTTCCGGCGCTGCGCCAGCGCGTGGCGGCGCTCGAACGCCGCCTCGAGGCGCTGCAGCCGTCAGGGGCAGATGAGCCCGATCCTGACGGTGGGGCCGTGAGGACCGACCCTACCGAGTAGGGCGGATGCTGCGATCGCCGTGGTGGGTCGGGTCGGCTCTCCGAGCCCGGCCCCAGGCCGTCCCGTCGTCCCATTTCGTTGGAGCAGGCCGGGTGCCCTGCCATAATCGGTCTCGATGATCCGCATGCTCGCTCGGCCCGCCGCGGCCGCCGCGCTGGCTGGCTGCATCGTGGCCGTCGGGCTCCAGCAGCCTGCGTCGGCCACGAGCGTCAGGCCGCCGGCGTTCAAGTTCGAGGACTTCACGCTGCCCAACGGGCTTCGTGTGGTGTTGCTCGAAGACCACTCGACACCCATCGTTCACGTGACCCTCTGGTACCACGTGGGCTCGAAGGACGAGAAGACCGGCCGCACCGGGTTCGCGCATCTCTTCGAGCACATGATGTTCAAGGGCAGCCGCAACGTGGCGCCCGAGGCGCACACCTCGTACATCGCGTCGGTGGGCGGGCAGAGCAACGCCTACACCAACGAGGACACGACGGTGTTCTGGCAGACGGTGCCCGCGCAGTACCTGCCGCTCACGCTCTGGCTCGAAGCCGACAGGATGGCGTCGCTGCGCGTCGAGGACTCGACGTTCAAGATGGAGCGCGAGGTCGTCAAGGAAGAGCGGCGCCAGCGCGTGGAGAACCAGCCGTACGGCCGCCTGTCGGAGATCATCTACGACAAGGCGTTCACCACGCATCCATACAAGCATCCCGTCATCGGCAGCATGCAGGACCTCGAAGCGGCGAGCATCGAGGACGTGCGCGAGTTCCACAGGACGTACTACAGGCCCGACAACGCCACGCTCGTGATCGCCGGCGATTTCGAGCCGGCCGTCGCGCGCTCGCTCGTCGAGCGCGAATTCTCGAAGGTGCCGAAGCCGACGGGCACCGTGCCACGCAACATCCCGCAGGAGCCGAAGCGTACCTCGGAGCTGCGCGTGACGATCGAGGAGGACTGGCCCCTGCCGGCCGTGATCGTGGCCTACCCCATCACCTACGACGGCAATCCCGACTCGTACCCGCTCCACGTCGCCGCCAAGGTCCTGTCCGACGGCGCCAGTTCGCGCATCTACCAGCGCCTCGTGTACAAGGAGCGCCTCGCGCTCTCGGCATTCGGGCAGGCGAACCTGATCGAGGATCCGAACCTGTTCTACGCCGTCGCGATCGTCGCGCCCGGACAGTCGCCGACCAGGGCTGCCGACGCGTTGATCGAGGAGATGGAGCGCCTGGTGACGGCCCCCATCACCGCACGGGAGTTGCAGCGCGCCAAGAATCAGTTCGCACGCGATTACGTGATCGGACGCCAGACCGTGCAGGGGAAGGCGTCGATGCTCGCGCACGCGGTGGTACTGCACAAGGGTGACGTCGGCACGGCCGACGGGGAGTTCGACATCTTCCAGAACATGACCGCCGAGGATGTGCAGCGGGTGGCCCGGACCTATTTCACGCCGCAGACCCGCATGGTGCTGACGGTGATGCCGCGCGGCCAGCGCCCGGCGGGAGACGAGTGATGCGGCTGCCGGTGCGCGCCACCTGGATGCTCCTCATCGCGGCCCTGGCGGCCGCCTCGTCGCCGGTCTGTGCGCAGGATCGGCCGCCGCGGCCGCTCGACGCGCCGGACCTGAAGATTCCGCCCTACGAAATCCGCACGCTGCAGAACGGGTTGCGTGTCGTGGTGGTCGCCCAGCACGAGCAGCCGGCGGTGAGCCTGCGGCTGATCGTGAAGGCGGGTGCCGCGCAGGATCCGATGAACAAGCCCGGGCTGGCGGCCATGGTCGGCGCCCTGCTCGATCAGGGCACGGCGAAGCGATCGTCCGAGGAGATCTCGGACGCCATCGACTACATCGGCGGTGCGCTCGGCACCGGCGCCGCCACCGATCTCTCGTTCGTCAACATCCTCATCCTCAAGGACAGCTTCGATTTCGGGCTGGACCTGATGTCCGAGGTCGTGCGCACGCCGTCGTTCCCGCAGGACGAGCTCGATCGCGTCCGCGACCAGGCGCTCTCGGCCATGGGCGTCAACATGCAGGACCCCGACTTCGTGGCCGACGCCGTGATCGGCAGGCTCGTCTACGGCTTCCATCCGTACGGCCTGCCGCGCAATGGAACGCCCGAGTCGCTGCCGATCATCACGCGAGACGACCTCGTGCGGTTCCACGCCACGTGGTTCGCGCCCAACAACGCCATCCTCGCCGTGGTCGGCGATGTGGACGTCGAGGGGGCATTCGCGGCCGTGACAAGGGTGTTCGGGTCGTGGCGGCCGCACGACGTGCCCGCGGCGCTCGATGCCGATCTGCCGGAGCCGACTCGTCGCGTCGTGCTGGTGGATCGACCCAATGCCGTGCAGACCGAGATCCGCGCCGGACATGTCGCAATCGCGCGGAGGCACCCCGACTTCATGGCCCTGAACCTCGCCACGAAGATCCTCGGCGGCGAGGGCGCCAATCGCCTGCAGAACGTCCTGCGATCGGAGAAGGGCCTCACGTACGGGGCCTCGGCGGACATGGACGCGTTCAAGCTCGCGGGCTCGATCATCGCCGAGACCGATACGCAGACGTCCACCACCGGGGAAGCGCTGCGACTCACGATCGGCGAGTTCCAGCGGCTCGTGCGCGAGCCCGTGGGCGAGCGGGAGCTGATGGGCGCGCAGGCCTATCTCTCCGGCAGCTTCCCGCTCAGTATCGAGACGGCCGATGACATCGCGCTGCAGGTGCTCAACCTCCTGTTCTTCGATCTCGACGTGAAGGATCTGGAGACGTATCGCGATCGCGTGAACGCCGTCACGAGCGCCGACATCCAGCGCGTGGCGCAACAGTTCGTGAAGCCGAACCGGCTGTCGATCGTGCTGGTCGGCGATGCGTCGCGCGTGCTGCCGCAGCTCAAGGCCGTGGGCGTGGACAACGTCGAGGTGCTGCCGCTCGCGGAGCTCGACCTGACCAGTCCGTCGCTGCGCCGCAAGGGGCCCGTCCCGTCGCTGGTGCCAGGCCGCTGAGGCGCGCATGCCGCGCGTGATGATCTCGTGCGGCGAGCCGTCCGGCGACCTGTACGCCGGCGCGCTCGCCTCGTCGCTGCGCCGCCAGGCGCCCGACGTGGAGGTGTTCGGCTTCGGCGGACCACGCCTCGCTGCCGCCGGCGCCGAGCTGCTCGGCTCGTATGAAGGTCTGGCGGTCACGGGCCTGTCGGAAGTACTGCGCACGCTGCCGCGCACGTGGCGGATGTACAAGCACCTCGTCGCGGAAGCCGAGCGTCGCCGTCCCGACGTGTTCGTCGCGATCGACTTCGCGGATTTCAACTTCAGGCTCGGACAGGCCCTGCACGCGCGCGGGATTCCCGTCGTGTACTACATCGGCCCGCAGCTCTGGGCATGGCGCCCGGGCCGCATGAAGGTGATCGAGCGATTCGCGTCGCGCGTGCTCGTCATCTTCCCGTTCGAGCGCGAGCTCTACGAGCGGGCCGGCGTACC
>CAYRAE010000384.1:0-2519 GCA_964422175.1 uncultured Luteitalea sp.
TCGGCCAGCGCCGCGTGGGAGCCCCGCTTCCCGGGCCTCTTCACGATCCGCAACGGCGTGATGCGAACCAGCCAGCTGACGGGGCCGGGGCTGTCGGCGACGCGGTGAACATCGCGGCTCACGGCTCAGGGCTTACGGCTCAGGGCTTACGGCTGACGGCTTACGGCTCACGGAACGGACGGCTCAGGGCTTGCAGCGTGGGGTTCTTAGCCCGACGCGCTCCGTCCGAGGACCCGGTTGCCGGTTTGCCGATTGCCGGTTGCCGGATCCCCACTGAAACTTTCCCCCTCTTCCCGTGTATGTGACGTAGATGGCCGGCGGTGGCGACCCGACGGGCGCGCCAGGCGCGGCCGAATTCGATGCATTCGTTCGCGAGTACCAGGACATGGTCTTCGCCGTGGCCGTTCGTCTGCTCGGCGACGAGGCCGACGCGGAAGACGTGGCCCAGACGGTGTTCCTGCGCGCGTTCGAGCGGTTCGAGTCGATTGCCTCCGACGCGCGCGTACCAGGCTGGCTCAAGGCAGTGACGACGAATCTCTGCCTGAACCACCTGGAGCGCCATCGGGCGCGCTGGCGTTTGTTCAGCGAGATGGGCGACACGGCCGACGCGACGTACGACGTGCCGAGTGCCGGCGCGGGGCCTGACCAGGCGCTCGACGAGTCGGAGCGGCAGGTGCGGCTGGAAGCGGCGTTGCGCGAACTTCCGCCGCACCAGCGCGTGCCCCTCGTGCTGTTCCACTTCGAGCAGCAGGGCTACGACGATATCGCCCGCCTGCTCGGCGTGTCGGTGAGCAAGGTGAAGACGGACATGCATCGCGGACGCCTCGCGCTCCGCAGGTGGTTGTCATGACGAAAGACGAGGGAGCACTCGAACGGCAGGTGGAGCGGGCCCTCGCGGCGTTGCCGTCGCCGCGCGCGCCGCGCACGCTGCGTCCGCGCGTGATGGCGGCCGTGGCACCGGTGGTCGGTCGCCCGTGGTTCACGTGGCCGTGGCCGGTGCAGGTGGCGGCGGCGACGGCGCTGTGCCTGGTGGTGGGCGTGCTCGTGTGGCAGTGGCCGGCGCTGGTGGCGGCAATCGCCCCGTCGCTGCCCGCGCCGGTCCACGAAGGCACGACGCGGGTGGCGGCACTCGCCGACGCCAACCATGCGCTGGTGAAGCTGTTGCAGTTGACGTGGACGGGCGTGGTGGCGCCCGTGGCGCGTATCGCACTGGTGATTTCGGTCCTGTTGTGCACCGCGTGCGCGGTGTGTCTGGCGGCTCTGAGCCGCGTCGCCCTTGGAGGGGCTTCCCAGTCATGACCAGACGACTCCGACTGGTGTTCACGATCGCGCTGTGCGCGATGTCGGCAACGGCGTTCGCGCAGTCGGGGGCGCCGGTGTCACGCGCACCGAACGTCCCGGCGGTGCGCAGCGAGCCGGTATCTCCGCCGGAAACGGAAGTGCGCGTCACGCGCATCGATGGTCCGTGCGATGGTTACCATGCCGGCCCCGGGTTCCGCCTCGGGCAGGACCACGTGGTGCGCAAGGGCGAGATCGTGCGCGACTTCGCCGTCGTGCTCGGTAACGCGGTGGTCGAGGGAGCCGTCTGCGGCGACCTGTCTGTCACGCTCGGCGACGTGCGCCTTGGTCCCGAGGCGTTCGTCGAGGGCCAGCTGGTGGTCGTCGGCGGCACCGTCACGATCGAGCCTGGCGCCACGGTGCGCGGCGAACTCGTCGTCGTGGCGGGAGCCGTCGACGCGCCGGCGGACTTCCGTCCGGGTCGCGAGCAGATCCTCGTCGGCCTGCCGATGGTCGGCACGCAGGCGCGGCTCGCCGTGCCCTACGTCACGCGCGGGTTACTGCTCGGCAGGCTGATCGTGCCGGACATGGCCTGGGTGTGGTGGATCGTGGCCATCGTGTTCTTCGTGCAGGCGCTCATCAACCTGCTCTTCCCGCGCGCCACGGCGTCGGCCACCGCGATCATCGTCGATCGGCCGTTGAGCACGTTCCTCGCGGGGCTGCTCGTCATCGTGCTGACCGCACCGGTCGTGGCGCTGCTGGCCGTGACGGTGATCGGACTGGCGGCGCTGCCCGTGCTGTTCGGCGCGCTGGTCATCGCGTGGATCGTCGGCAAGATCGCCGTGGGGCGCTGGATCGGGTCGCGCCTGTTCGAGCAGGACGATCCCGAGAGCCGGATGGAAGGCACGCGGTCGTTCGCCATCGGTTTCGTGGTGCTGACGATCTTCGCGATGATCCCCGTGCTCGGCATCGTGGTGTGGGGCCTGACGAGCGTGCTCGGACTGGGGGCTGCCGCGATGGCGTTCGTGCGCGGGTTCCGGCGTGAGAATCCGCCGCCCGTGCGCGTCCCGCCCCCCACGCCACCCACGCCTCCTCCGGGGACGCCCTACGGCACGGCTGCCGCCGGTGCCGTGCCGCTCGCCGCCGGATTTGGCGATACGGCGCCGCTGGAGAACCCGTCAGCAGTCGCTGACGGGTTCGGCATGCCGCCCCCCGCGTTCGCGGGCGTGCCTCCGATGGCG
>CAYRAE010000384.1:2619-3932 GCA_964422175.1 uncultured Luteitalea sp.
CGCTGACGGGTTCGGCATGCCGCCCCCCGCGTTCGCGGGCGTGCCTCCGATGGCGCAGGCGACGACGGCCGCGTCGGCCGCGGCGCGCGCGCTGCTGGCGTTCCCGCGCGCGGACCTCGGCCCGCGCGCCGGCGCGTTCCTGCTCGATGTGCTGATCGTCGCGGTCATCGCGTCGACGGTCGGCGGGCGCGATCCCGACGACTTCATCGTGCCGCTGCTGCTCGTGTACCACGTCGGGTTCTGGCTGTGGAAGTCGACGACGCTCGGCGGCATCATCTGCCAGTTGCGCGTGGTGCGCGTGGATGGTGCGGAGCTGCGCTTCGTCGACGCCCTGGTGCGCGCCCTCGTCGCGATCTTCTCCCTGGGCGCCTTCGGCCTCGGCGTCCTCGCGATCACGCGCGATCCCGAACGCCAGTCCTGGCACGACCGCGTCGCCGGCACCTTCGTCGTCCGCGTGCCGAGGAACTATCCGTTGCCGTAGGGGAGGACGGGGAGAGCGGCAACCGGCAACGGGCAACCGGCAACCGGATCGATTGCCGGGCCTATTGCCGGTCTCCGGTTGCCCGTTGCCGGTTGCCCGTTGCCGGCCGGTATACTCCCCCCATGCCGACGATCCTCGTCGCTGACGATGAGCAGCTGATACGGTGGTCGCTGTCCGAGCGGCTGCAGGCCGACGGGATGCGCGTGATCGAGGCGGGCACGGGGCAGGAGGCGATCCAGCGCGTGCAGGATGGCGTCGATCTCGTCCTGCTCGACTACAAGCTGCCCGACACCGATGGCGTCTCGGTGCTCCGCCACATCAAGGACTACGACTCCGACATCGTCGTCATCCTGCTGACCGCGTACGCCACCGTCGACACCGCCGTCGAGGCGATGAAGACGGGCGCCTACCACGTGGCGAACAAGCCGTTCAACATCGACGCGATCTCCGATCTCGTCGCCAAGGCGCTCGAGACCACGCAACTGCGGCGCGAGGTGCGCCAGCTGCGCGCCGAGAAGGCGCAGCCGTACGCCGCCGAGCGGATCATCGGCGAGTCGCCCGGGATGATCGAGGTGAAGGCACTGCTGAAGAAGGTGGCCATGAGTCCGGCGTCGACGGTGCTGCTCACCGGCGAGAGCGGCACGGGCAAGGACCTCGCGGCCAAGGTGCTGCACTTCAACAGCGACCGCGCGCACAAGCCGTTCGTGAACATCACGTGCTCGGCGATTCCCGAGACGCTGCTCGAGAGCGAGCTGTTCGGCCACGAGCGCGGCGCGTTCACCGACGCGCGCCAGCAGAAGCGCGGCCTGCTCGAATCGGCTGACGGCGGCAC
>CAYRAE010000385.1:0-3925 GCA_964422175.1 uncultured Luteitalea sp.
ATGCCATCGGCCACGATGATTGCTTCGTTGCGTCGACGCGTGAACACCAGCACGACGGGTTCCTCGCTCAGGCCGAAGGTGTCAACTCATACCGCAGCGGGTACAAGCTGTTGGACGGCATCAACTGGTAGCCCAGCATCCGCGCGGAGTTGACGACCACGGGCGCGCGCAGGTTCACCATGGTGCGCTCGTCGAGAATGGTGACCACGGCCAGCCACACGAGCGCGCCGTCATCGGGATCGCCGAGCCGTGCGCGATCGGCATCGCTCAGCGCGCATCGGTAGTCGGGCTGTACGCGTCGGGGGTCGATCGCCAGGAACGACGCCGACGGGCCTTCGACCGATTGCAGGCACTGGAACGGCGCGAGCTCGCGGGACGACAGCACCACGAACCGCCGGCACTCTTCGAATCCGGGCAGTCCTGCCGGGAACGTGATGATCTGATCGGCGGCGACGTCGAACGTGCCGAACGCCGTCTCCACGCGCGTGGAGACGGCCGGTGTGGCCTGACTGCTCATCGCAGGTAGTCCATCAGCGTGCTGCGCTGCATCGTCCCGGCTGCGGCAATCGCCACCTCCTGCGCCTGCTGCGCACGGGTCATCTCGGAAATCGCCTCGGCGAGGTTGATCTCCTCGGCACCCGCCCGGCGCGTGTTGCTGGCGTTGCGCATCTCGTCGAGACGTGCCTTCTCGGTCGGCAGCGCGCTCAGCGTGGCACCGACGCGACTCTGCGCGCTGACGGCGCGGTCGAACGCGCCGCCGAGCTCGGTGATCGCGCCGTCGATCCCCGTCATGTCTCCCGCCCGCACGGCGGCAGCGAGGGCGTCGAGCGTCTGGAACAGGTCGTTGACGGCACTCCCCTGCATCACGCTGCTGCCGTCGACGGTGACCGCCGCCGCTGACGACCGCGAGATGTCCACCTGGACGACGTTGGCGTCCCCCTGATACGCAGACACCGTGGCACCGGTCTTCGCGTACGGTGCGGTGGTGCTCGCGGCACCGGAGAAGAGGTAGACGCCGCGGTAGCTCGTGTTCACCGCCGTGAACAGCGCATCGCGCGCCCCCTCGATCTCGAGCGCGATCGCCTCGCGCTGCGCGGACGAGAGCACGGTACTGCGTCCGGCCGCACCCTGCGTCTGCGCGCGCGTGATGCTGGAGATCATGTCGCTCAACACCGCATCGGTGACGCGCAGGCGGGAATCCACCGAGTCGTTCGCGTCGCGATACCTGTCGAGGGCGTTGATCTCCGCGCGCTCGCGCATGGCGATCGCGGCGGCTGCCGGATCGTCGCTCGCCTGCTGGAAGCGCATGCCCGATCCCGCCTGCTGGCGCGCTTTGGCGAACGCCGTGGCGGTGTTCTGGATGTCGCGCAGCGAGTTCCTGTAGATCGTGTTCTCTGTGACCCGGAGCATGTGGCCTCGCCTACCGCTTGATGGAGAGCAGCGTGGTGATCGTTTCATCGATCACGGTGAAGAACTGGGCGTTGGCCTGATAGGCGCGCTGGAACCGCAGCATCATGGCGGCCTCTTCGTCGATGGATACGCCGGAGACGCTGTCGCGCAACTGCTCGATCTGCTCCAGGATGTCGGCGCGATTGGCCTGCTCCACGCGGGCGCGGTTGACGTCGCGGCCCACGGTGTACGCCAGAGCGGACCATGCCTGGTCTGGAGTCTGGCCGCCCACGAGCGGTGCATCGCGCAGATCGGCGAGCTGACGCGCGACGGCGTTGTCGCCCGCCACCGCCACGCCGGCTGCCGCAATGCGCTCGGGGTGACCGACGATGGCTGCATCGAGCGAAAGCGAGGCGGCAGCGCCCGCGACTGCGGCGGGCGGCGTGAAGAAGTTCCCGCCCGCCGCGCCGTTCCTGTCGTAGCCCGTCGTGTGGAGCGCGTTGACCGCGTTGGCGACGTCGTAGGCGATCTGGTCGAGTTGCGCCATGTAGGCCGGGATCGCCTGATCGCGCGCCTGGATGGCACCGGCCACGTGTCCGTCGGTGATCTCGGCGGTGATGTCGACGCCCGCGGCCTGGATGCGCGCGTTCCCGTACGGCGGCGTGCTCAGCGCGTCGAGGGTGTACGCGTCGTTGCCCACCACCAGCGGCCGCCCGCTGCGGGTCTGCACCTGCATCGTGCCGTCGGACAGTTCGATTACCTGTGTGCCGATGATGCCAGACAGCTCCTTGATGGCCTCCATCTGCTCGTCACGCAGGTGCAGCGTCTGCGACGCGGGTGCCGAGCCAATCGCCTTGTTGAGCACGGCGATCCGCTCGGTGAGCTGATTGATCTGAATGACGTCCTGCCTGACGCGGGCGTCGGCGGCTTTCGCGGCGTCGGTCAGTCGCGACGACATGCCGTTGAGCGCGGCCGCGAGTCCCGCACCTTCGGACAACACCTGCTGGCGCGCCGTGGGCGACGTGGGTGCGTCGGCCAGTTGCGCGAACGCGTCGAAGAACTGTGCGAGGTCCGAGTCGAGCGAACTGCCCGGTGTGCCGAGTGCGACCTCGGCCAGCCCCAGCGTGTCGGCCAGCGCTGCCTGTTTCTGTTCCATCGGCGCCTCATTGAACAGGCGCTGATCGAAGAGGCGGTCGCGCAGCGATCGCACGCCCAGCACCTGCGCGCCGTTGCCCGCCGAGAACCTGTCGTGCGGAGCCACGGTGCCGAGGTCGGCGACACGGCGGGAATAGCCGGGCGTATTGATGTTGGCCAGGTTGTTGCCAACCACGTCGAGGCCGAAGCGCTGGACGTCGAGCGCCCGCGAGGCGCTGCCGAGCATGCCGAACAGGGACATCAGCCTCTCGCAGTCAGGTACGCACCGCCGTCGACCGACGCGTGCAACTGCCCCACGGGCGTGTAACCGCCAGGGGCATCGAAGGACGCAGGAGCGCCCGTGAGCTGCAGCAGCGACCCGCCGAGCCGACGACACCGCGCCATGGCGGTCACGAGCGTGTCGGCGTCGGCTGGCGACAGCGACTCGCCCGCCGACACCGCGTCGGCAGCGGCGACCCGGAACGCCTGAACGCGGGCGTGCAACGTCGTCTCGCTGTTGGCCATGACGTCGTAGTCGACGCGGGTCAGGGCGTCGGCGAGCCCCGCGAGCGCCGCTTCGAGCGCCTGCGCCGTGTGCGTCAGTCGTGACGGATGATTCGCCACCGGTGCTTCCTCATCTGGCCGGAGTCGCCGGCCTACTTGGACAGCAGGCTGTCGATCAGGCGGTCGGCCAGACGCTCCGCGTCGTTGCCCACCTCGCCGGCGGCCAGCTTCGCCTTGGCGCGCTCGACCACGTCCTGACGGATTTCGGGTGTCTTCGACGCGGCGTCGAGCGCCTTCCCGAGCAACCTGGCATCGGCCGACACTTCCACACGGTCGCCGCCCGCGCTCTCGCGGGTCTGCTGTGCCCGCTCCTGCGCCGCCCGATCGACCTGCTTGGTCTGGCCCGCGTCCTGTACGCCCGATGGGCGCTCGCCCTCAATCTTCATCGTCTACTCCTGTCGCACCCGGCGGGAAAGCCGGCGCGTACACGAGGAATCGGCAGTTCTTCACTGACCTTTAATGTCACCCGTCAAATTCCTGACGAACTGCTCGGGGTTCACCCGCCGACCTGCCTGCGTCACCTCGAAATGCAGGTGCGCGCCGGTGGAGCGGCCCGTGCTGCCTACGCGTCCCACCTGCTGCCCCTGCGCGACGGTGTCGCCGGGCCGCACGTCGAACGACGACAAGTGCGCGTATCGCGATTCGAAGCCGTTCGGGTGCCTGATGACAACGGTGAGGCCGTACCCACCCTGCTCCTCCGCCGCCACCACCGTGCCCTGGGCCGCTGCCGGCACCGGGGCACCGTATCCAATTGCAAGGTCGATGCCGCCATGGAACTTCGCGCGGCCGCTGAACGGATCGCCACGCCATCCGTAGGCGGAACTGACCCGTCCGGCCA
>CAYRAE010000386.1:0-3882 GCA_964422175.1 uncultured Luteitalea sp.
CGCTGCGCGGCACGTACGAAGAGCTGTCGGAGCAGTTCCAGCGGCTGGTCGAGGAGTACGTGACCTCGCACTATCCCCGGCTGGCGGGAGTCGTCGCATCCTGAGCCGTGCCCCCTGCCGCTATGGCAGCGGGACCGCGAGACTGTTGGTGCCGGCCGCCCAGGGCGTCGACGACGTGCTCGTGTAGGACGCCCGCTCCACGACCAGGGGGGCCGTCGGATCGGCACCTTCGACGAGCAGGCTGAAGCGCGTCCCGCGCGCTTCGGGGAACGCTCCCGCCACGTCGATCGTGTAGCGGCCGTTGGCCGAGATGACGTCCTGCAGCGTGCGCCCGACGCCCGACTCCGACAACAGCGTGAACCTGACCGTTGCGGGCGCGTTGCCCGTGTTGGCGACGAGCACGTACGTGACGGCCTCGCCGGGACCGCCCGACTCGCCGTCGGCCACCAGCCAGCGCGAGGCGGTCGACGTCACGCCGCTGCTGTTGTGCGCCTCGATCCAGGGACCACCCGGCGTGGCCCCCCACCACATCGCCCGCTCCACCACGATCGGCGTGGGCGTCGTGCTTTCCACGACGATCGAGACCTCCGCCGCGGCCAGTTCCGGCGCTTCATGATCCACCCAGATCGTGAGCCGGCTGTGCGGATCCGCCACGTACGTCTTGACCAGGGGCGCCTTGCCCCCGCGCAGATAGCTCACACGCAGCGTGGCGGGTTCGGCGTTCGGATTGGCGATGAGGACGAACTCGTCGAACGCGCCGCCCGTGGCGCCCTCGGCCAGGAACCAGCGCAGCGCCGGTGCGTCGATGGCCGCGCTGTTGTGTCCCGCGCTGAACAGCTCATTGCCGTTGCTGCGGTACATCGAACGCTCGACGACGATCGGCACGTCGTTGAGCGACGTGATCGTCGCCGACATCTCCGCCGATTCCAGACGCGGGTCGTCCTTGTTCACCCAGATGTTGGCGCGCGAGAGCGGCGCGAGCGGATACATCTTCTCGATGCGCTCGCCCGTCGCCAGCAGGTACTGCACCCTGATCTGCGCCTGCGTGGTCGTCGGGTTCTGCAACAGGTAGAACGTGTCGAAGCCGTTGGTGGTGGCGCCTTCGGCCAGGAACCACGAGGTGCGCGGTGCGGCAACGCCCGTGTCACTGTGCGATCCGTATGCGAGGTGCCCCCCGGCCCACTGCATCGTGCGCTCGATACCCAGCACCTTCGGCGACGAGAACATGGTCGCGAACGCGTCGCTCGCCAGTGCCGGCATGTTGCCGCCGTCGATCGTCACGCGCGACATCGCCGGGATCGTCACCTGCATCGGCGTGGCCATCCCCATCGTGTCGGTGAACGTCACCGTGACGGGCAGGCTCTCCGCGTGCGGATTGGCGAGCGCGAAGCGCGTGTCGAAGAAGCTGCTGCTCGCACCTTCGGCAAAGTACCGCACGAACGGCGCGTCCGGATCCTCGAACGTGTACGCGCGCGCGGCGGTGCTCGACAGGCCATCCGCGCTCACGACGACGTCGACCTCTCCGGCCGCGTGCGCCGGCACGCGCACCACCATCATGCTCGTCGCGCGCGAGACGACGGATGCCGCAGCGCCACCGAACGAGACTGTCGCGTTGTCGAGCCCGCTCCCGACGATCGTGATGGTGTTGCCGCCCGCCATCGGCCCGCGCGGTGGCAGGACGTGCGTGATCGCGGGCCCGCCGTCGACATACGTGTACGCGGACGCACGGCTGGCCGACTGCGAATCGGGATTGGTGAGGATGAGACCGACAACGCCTGCCCGGCGCGCCGGGGTGCGTACGACCACGCGCGTGGCGGTGACCGAGACCACCGTCGCCGTCAGACCGTCCATCGACACGCTCACGCCGGGCTGGAAGTTGGCCCCCGTGATGGTGATGTCGGTGTTGCCGGACACGGGCCCCTGAATCGGGGCGATCGACGTGATGGCCGGTGCGGCGGCCTGATACGTGAACGCGTGCGCGAGTTGCACGCCCTGCCCGTCGCTGTTGACCACACTCAGCGCCACGACTCCCGGCGTCTGGGCCGGCGTGAGCGCGACGATGCGCGTACTCGTCAGGCTCAGCACGGTGGCCGCCTGGTTGCCGAACCGCACGATCGCCCCGCTCCTGAAGTCGGAGCCATCGATCGTCACTGTCGTACCGCCGGCAGCAGGGCCGACAGCCGGCGACAGCAGGGTGATGCGGGGCTGGGACGCGCCCGGCACCGATCCTCCCAGGTCGACCCGCACCTCGTTCGAGTACCCGCTCTGCGCACCTGCGGAGTCGAACGCGCGAATCGCGAAGAAATACGTGCCGTCGGGCAGCGAGATCTCGTGCGTCTGCGCGGAGGACGGCAGATTCACCGCGCTGGTGTAGACGCCGGAACTCGGACCATAGACGAGCACGTAGCCGGCAAGCGTCGGCTCGGTATTGGGATCCCACGCCAGGCGAACAGTTCCCGCGACAGCAGGGCCCACATGCACCAGGCACGCGATGATCACCGCCAGGACTGCAACTCGAATCTGGCGGACGCGGCCAGGACAAACCATGTCCCGGACAAGGGCAACCGTCGTGCCTCATCGCCGCGGATGCCCCGCATGGATAGAATCGTTGGGAAAACGGGCGCATTCGCGCTGCTCCCGGCCCGGTGCCACGCGCGTCGCTCTTACAGTTTCGTCTGGGGAGTTACGGTGTTGGGCCTTCGGTGTTCGGAGCGCGGTGTCCGATCAGGGTGGCTCGTGGCTGGTTGCCGGCCGTGGAACTCTCAGGACCGCCCAGACGTACGGCATTGAATAGGAGTGATGCAATGAGACTGTCGCGCGGTCCTGTCACGGGTGCCCTGCTGCTGCCGCTCGGTCTGCTGTCGGGTGGCTGCGACATGATGATCGCGGGGCCTCGTGCCCAGGCGTCGGACCAGTGGGAGAAGACCTACGAGGTGGCCGCCGACGCCACACTCGAAATCCGGAACACGAACGGCCGCATCGACGTCCGCACGCACGCCGCTCCCACCATCGCCGTGAAGGCCCAGCGCACGGCCCGAGCCATCAGCGAACAAGGTGCGCGGGAACTGCTCGCCAGGACCTCTCTCGAGGAAAGCGCGTCGGCCACACGCATCAAGCTCGTCACCCCCAGGAACTCCGGGCTCACCACAGGCCAGCACATCACGATCGATTACGACGTACTCGTGCCGGCGACGGTCGCCATCACACTGACCAACGTCAACGGCAGAGTCGATGTCGACGGCGTTGCGGGACCGGCGGAGCTCGAGACCGTCAACGGTCGCATCATCGCCAAGGGCATCGCCACGCTCCGCAAAGCGGAGACGGTCAACGGCAGTGTCGATCTGGATCTCTCCGCCCTGCCCTCCCGGGGCGCCCGGATCGAGACCGTCAACGGCAGCGTTGGCGTGGCGATGCCGTCGACGACGGCGGCCGACGTCTCGGTGCGCACGGTGAACGGGGGCATCTCCGTCGACGGGTTCGGCGAGGTGCAGGACCGCGAACGGCGCCGGCGGCACTACGAGGGCCGCATCAACGGCGGCGGTCCCACGCTGCGAATCGAGACGGTCAACGGCGGGGTGTCGATCAACGCGCGCCCAACGGCGGCCGGGGACGCCGCAACAGGGAACCCGTAGCCGGATCGGTGGCCGCGATGAGAACGCGCGCCACCGCGTCGTAGCGGGCCACGCCCTCGCTCACCCGATTGGCACGCAGGAACCGGTCGTAGGACTGCCACGCGAAGGCGTGGACCCACGGCCGCTGCTCGCCGAGCCGCCGTCGGATGGCCTCCAGGTCCGCACGCGGACCATCTTCCAGCGTCGTCAGCACTTCCACCTGTCGCTCACGCGGCAAGCCAGCGAGCACGTGCGGCAGCACGGCGAGCGC
>CAYRAE010000387.1:0-3874 GCA_964422175.1 uncultured Luteitalea sp.
CACGACGAGCGACGGCGCGACGAACACGACGACCGCCATGAAGGCGAGCGCGGCAAGGCCCTGCACCGTCAGCGCGTGAGTCAGCACGACCGACGTCTCTTCGCGCGCGAGCAGGGCGCGATTGATCTGCGAGGCGAGGATGAGGCCCGTCGAATTGATCGCGAACATCGCCGAGAAGCCCGCCGGCGACAACCCCAGCACGCTCATGAAGAGGAACGGTGCACCGGAGATGTAGGCAAAGAGCACGCACTGCGCGAGCGCGCCGGCGCTCGCGAAGCGCCTGAAACGGCCGTTGCCGATGACGCGTCCGAATGCCGCGGCCACGCCACCGGCGGTGAGCGTCGATGCACGCGTCTCGACAGCCGTGTCCGGCAGCGCACGCGCAACGGCGAACCACGTCGCAGCTCCGAAGACGACGAGAATCCAGAAGAGGGTGCGCCAGCCGGCCACCGTCAGCACCCAGCCGCCGACGATGGGCGCGAGGATGGGGGCGACGCCCATGACGAGCATGAGGGAGGAGAGGACGCGCGCCTGCTCCTTCGGCCCGAACACGTCGCGCACCACGGCCCGCGCCATCACCACGCCCGCGCATCCGCCGAGCGCCTGGAGACCGCGCCACAACAGGAGTTGACCGACCGATCCCGCAAGCGCACAGCCCGCCGACGCGATCGTGTACAGCGCGAGCCCCACGAGCAGCGGACGCCGCCGCCCGAACCGGTCCGCCAGCGGCCCGTAGAAGAGCTGCCCCACCGCAAGGCCGATGAAGAACACCGACAGGGTGCGCTGAATCGCGGCCACGTCTGTTCCGAGCGTCTCCTGCAGCGCCGGGAACGCCGGCAGGTACATGTCGATCGACATGGGCGCGATCGCGGTCAGGCTGCCGAGCAACACGATGAGACCCGTATGACCGCGCGCGGCGTGAGGCACGGGGACATTATCGGGCTCACGGCTCACGGCTCACGGCTCACGGCTCACGGCTCGCGGCTCGCGGCTCGCGGCTTACGGCTTACGGCTCGCGGCTTACGGCTTATGGCTTACGGCGTAGGAGTCCGTCGTAGACCATCCCGGGCGCGGGTGGCGCCGGACGGGGCCGCCCCGCCCGCGCGCAGGCGCGTCTCCCGTACAAGGGCTGTTCGCGCCGAGGACGGGTGGGGCTGTCCGGCGACAGGACCCGCGCCCTCAGCTGCCGCCTCGGATGAACTCGACACGCGACGCCGCCGTCAAAGGCTCAGGGTCTTCGTCCCGACAGGAGTCTGCATGCTCATTCGCTTCTCGCCCATCCTTGCCGCCGGTCTCTTCGCCCTCTCCCCCATCGTGGCTGTCGCGCAGCCCATCGTGTTCGAACGCTCGCTCTCCGTTGGTGGGGCGCCCACGCTCGATGCGTCCACCGGCAGCGGCAACGTCACCGTCCGCGGGGGCGCGGGCTCGACCATCCTCGTCAAGGGGACCATCGAGGTCAGGAAGGAGCGGAACGCGCCGGCCAACGCCGCCGAGCTTGCGCGCCAACTCGCTGCCAATCCACCCATCGTGCAGGCTGGCGACGTGGTGACGGTGGGCAACATCACCGACGAGGAGACGCGTCGCGCGGTGAAGGTGTCGTACGAGATCACCGTGCCGACGGCAACGACAGTCACGGCGCGCTCGGGCTCGGGCAACGTGTCGGTGGCGCAGGTGGACGGTCGCATCAAGGCCAACAGCGGCTCCGGCAACGTCTCGATCGCGGGCGCGGGGAACGACATCGACGCACGCACGGGCTCGGGGAACGTCTCGGTGACCGACGCGCGCAGGACCGCGTCGCTCTCGAGCGGCAGCGGCAACATCGTCGCCACGCTCTCCGGTCAGGGCGACGTCAAGGCGAGCACGGGCAGCGGCAACATCACGCTGACCGGCGTCGTCGGGTTGCTGTCGGCCAACACCGGCAGCGGGAACATCGGCGTCGACGGCACGCCGACGGGCGACTGGAAGCTCTCGGCGGCGTCTGGCGACGTCAAGGTGCGCGTCCCCGCGGATCGCGGCTTCGCCGTCGACGCCAGCACCTCGTCGGGTTCGCTCGACATGGGTCCGGCCCTCACCGTCCAGGGCAGGGTCGATCGCCGGCGCATCCAGGGCACCGTCCGCGGCGGCGGCCCCACGATTCGCCTCAGCACCGCCAGCGGCAACATCGCGGTGCAGTGATACAGGCGGCTTACGGCTTACGGCTCAGGGCTTACGGCGCGCCTGGGCTGTGAGCCCTGAGCCGTAAGCCGCCACTACCTGACGAACGCTTCCGGCAGGCCGCCGTCGACGTGGAGGATCTGGCCCGTCACGCGGCCCGCTCGGTCCGAGAGCAGGAAGTACGCGGCTTCGGCCTGATCTTCCGGCGTGATGGGACGCTTCGTGAGCGTGCGCTGCGCGTAGAACTCCGCCAGCGTCGTACGGAGGTCTTCCACTGACGCGTCGGCGTCGAACGCGATGCCGTACTTGGCGAGCGACGATATCACCCGCTCCTTCGAGAACATCGTCGAGCCCTGCACGACGGTGGCCGGGGCGAGGCCGTTGACGCGCACGAGCGGCGCCAGTTCCACGGCCAGCGTACGCACCAGGTGATTGGCGGCGGCCTTGGACGTGTCGTAGGCCGCCGACCCCTTCTTCGCGACGACAGCGTTCACGCTCGTCGTGATGACGAGACTGCCGGCTAGTTGCTGCGCGTCCCACACGGCACGACATTCGTCCGCCACGACATACGCGCCGAGGACGTTGACGTCGAACGTCCTTCGCCATATCTCGTCTGACACATGCCCCGTCGCATCGGGCGTCGGGAACACGCCCGCCGTGATGACGACGTGATCGATGCCGCCGTAGGCGAACACGGCATCACGCACGAGCGACGCGACGTTCGGCCGATGGCACACGTCGACGTTCACGGCAATCGCGGGGCCGCAGTCGCTAGTGCCGCTGCCGGCCACGCCAATCCCGCGGCCGTACTTCGCGATCAGCGCTCCGGCCGTCGAGGCCACGGCTTCCTCTGACCAGTCCACGCACACGACGTGCGCGCCCTCGGCCGCCACGCGATGCGCCACGGCCTGCCCGATGCCATGGCCGGCACCCACCACCATCACGACGCGCCGGGCAAGCAGCTTCTCCGGCGGCATGCGCTGCAGCTTCGCTTCTTCGAGCAGCCAGTACTCGATGTCGAACGCCTCCTGCTGCGGCAGCGCGACGTACTCGTCGATCGCTTCGGCCCCGCGCATGACCTCTACGGCACACGTGTAGAACTCCGCCGTGACGCGCGACTCGCTCTTGTCCTTACCCCACGCGATCATGCCGAGACCGGGAACCAGGATGACCGTGGGATTCGGATCGCGCATCGACGGCGAATCGGGACGCCGGCACGCCTCGTAGTACGCGGCATAGTCGCGCCGGTACTGGTCGAGGCCATCGGCCAGGAGCCGGCGCAGTTCCTCGACGTCGCCCGTCGACGGATCCCACGCCACATACAGCGGTTTGATCTTCGTGCGCAGGAAGTGATCGGGACACGACGTGCCGAGTTCAGCGAGGCGTGGTGCGTCGTGGCTGTTGACGAACCGCAGCATCGCCGCGTCGTGCTGGAGCGTGGCGATCATGCGTCGGCGCGACGAGACCTGCCCGCGCAGCCACGGCAGAATCGCGAACAGCACATCGTCTCGCGTCTCTGTCGAGATGTCCGCATATCGCTGACCGCCGAACGTGCCGTCGCCCTTGTCGCGTGCGTCGATGTACGCAGCAGCTCGCGAGATCAGATCGAGCGTGCGTTCGTAGCACGCCTTGTCCTCGTCTGCCCAGTTGATCAGGCCGTGCTGCCCGAGCACCACGCCCACGGCGTTCGGATGTCGCGCGACAACGTCCTGCAACACCA
>CAYRAE010000388.1:0-3873 GCA_964422175.1 uncultured Luteitalea sp.
GGACGCCGGCGGACTTCGATCTCGCCGACGCGCCCAAACGGGCCGAGGCCCTCGATACGCTCGACGCCCTCTTCGCGAAGATGCCGCGCCTCGACGCGATCTTCGTTCCGGGTGGCGATCCCGGACACAACGCACCGGAACTCGTGCTGCCGTATCTCGAGGATCTGGCCACGCGCGTGCGGAAGTACCACCCGAACGCGAAGGTCTGGCTGTCGCTGCAATGGTTCAGCGCCGCGCAGATCGACTGGATCTACACGCAGATCAACGACACGCCGCGCTCGTGGCTCGGCGGGCTCGTGGCCGGTCCGAGCAGCCCGCCCATCGCCATCACGCGCGCGCGCCTGCACCCGCGCTATCGCCTGCGCGACTACCCCGACGTGACGCACGCCGTTCGCGCGCAGTACGTGGTGCCCGACTGGGATCCGGCCTTCGCGTTCACACTCGGGCGTGAGCCGATCAATCCGCGTCCCGTGTTCTACGCGACGCTGCACGACCGCATCGCATCGCACACGGACGGGTTCATCAGCTACTCCGACGGTGTGAACGACGATGTGAACAAGGCGATCTGGAGCAGGAAAGGATGGTCGCCGGCGGAGACGCCGCGCGACATCCTCCTCGGCTACACGCGGCTGTTCTTCGGTACGGCCGTCGACGAGCGCGCCGCCGATGGCCTGCTCGCACTCGAGAAGAACTGGGAAGGACCGCTCGCGACCAACGGTGCCGTCGACGGCACGCTGACGTTCTGGCAACGTCTCGAGGCAGACGCCACGGCGCTGGCTGGCAACTGGCGCTGGCAGCAGGCGCTCCTGCGCGCGTACTACGACGCGGCGCTGCGTCATCGCCTCCTGCGCGAGACGGCCATCGAGCAGCGCGTCAATGCCGCACTCTCGGAAGCGGGCACCACTGGTGCGACGACGGCCATCGCGACGGCGCGATCCATCCTGGCCGAGGCCGACACGCCGATGCCGCCGCACGACGCGTGGCGCACCCGTGTGCTCGCGCTCGGCAAGGCGCTGTTCACGTCGATCGGCATGCAGCTCGACACGCCGAACTACCAGGCGAGTGGCACCGAACGCGGCGCCGTGCTGGACTTCCTTGAGTTCCCGCTGAACAACCGGTGGTGGCTCGAAGACGAGATGACGAAGACGCTTGCCCTGCCCGACGAAGCGGCGCGTGTCGCGCGGCTCGATACGCTCGCGCGCTGGGAGTCGCCGGGCCCTGGCGGCTTCTACGACGATCTCGGTCACGTAGGACGGTCACCGCGCGTGCGCAAGGCGCGGGTCAGCGGCGCCAATCCACCGGAGCTCGAAGACGGACCCACGCCGCACGTCCAATGGGAGGACGGCGGGCGCAGCCGCAAGCGCCTGTCGTGGCAGGTGAGCCTGCGCTGGCCGATCGCGCTGGTCTACGAACAGATCGATCCGTCTGCGCGCTACGTGGTGCGGCTGAACGGCAACGGCGCAGTGAGGCTGCGGATCAACGGCGCGCTCGTCACGCCACGGCACGACTCGACAACGCTCGGCGACCCGAAGGAATTCGACGTGCCGGCCGACGCAGTGCGCAGCCGACGGATTGTGGTGACATTCGACGACATCGACGAGAGCGACAGGAACTGGCGGCAATTCTCGCGCGTGCACGAAGCCTGGCTCGTCAAGCTGCCATACTGAACGTCCATGCCTCTTCTTCAAATCGTCATCGTCAGTACGCGGCCGACCCGCAAGGGACCGGCCGTCGCTGCGTGGTTCGAGCAGCAGGCTCGCGCCCTCGAAGGGTTCGACATCGAGATGGTGGATCTCGCCGAGGTCGGCCTGCCGGTGTTCGACGAACCGGAGCACCCTCGGCTGGGCAAGTACGTGCACCCGCACACGATCCGCTGGAGCGAGACCGTCGCTCGGGCCGACGCCTTCGTGTTCGTGTCGCCGGAGTACAACCACAGCACGCCGCCGAGTCTGCTCAATGCGTTCACGTACCTGTCGAGCGAGTGGGCGTACAAGCCCGCGGCGTTCGTGAGCTACGGCGGCATCTCCGGCGGCCTGCGCGCACAGCAGGACACGAAGCTCACGATGACGGCGCTCCGCATGGTGCCGATCGCCGAAGCGGTGTGCATCCCGATGTTCACGACGCGCCTCGACGCGGAGGGCCGCTTCGTCTCCGACGAGCGCCTCGACGCGTCGGCGCAGGGGATGCTGAAAGAGCTCGCCCGCTGGACCGCCGCCTTGCGCCAGCTGCGAGGCTGACCGCCGGCCTGTGAAGGAATCAATGCGTGCGTAGGGGCGGCCCTTGTGGCCGCCCGTTCGGCGGGCACCCACAAGGGGTGCCCCTACGGTGTGCAGCGCACCGGATAGGTATTGCCGGGGACGCGGATGCGTTTGCTGTCTCGGTCTACGCGAGCGAGGGCGTTCGGGTCTGGATCCTTCGCAATCGCTCGCAGCGCGGCGACCACTGACTGGCGCATGGGCGTGTCGAGCTGCAGCGTGAACTGCTGCTCCATGTCGGCGGGGAAGTATCCCGCCCCCCCGGCCGCGATGAATTCGCTGGTCACCATGGTCAGGACCGTGTCGTCGGGCACGGGCTGACCGCTGTGCAGGATCGCGGCGTGCGGCGCGCCGGCCACGCACGTCACGTCCACCTCCACGCCCGAGACGATGGGGATCGGTCCGCGCGTCACGGCACGCACGATGGCATCGCCGATCGCGCCTGCCCGCAGCCGCGCCGTGGCCACCACGCTGTCGAAGGGCAGGAGCGCATACAGCGCGCCGTAGGTGATCGGACCCGGCGGCAGGCTCGCGCGCGTACCCGTGGCGTTGTAGAACGCCAGGTCGGCGTCGGGATACGAGGCCTTCAGCAGATCGACAACCAGATGGCTCGCCGGCGACTCGTCGCGCGTCGAGTGCAGGTACGCGCGTTCGGTGGTCACGCCGAGCGGTTCGTCGCGTGCGCGCTGCGCGGCCCTGATGTCCGTGCGCACCGCCGCTTCCATGCGCGCGTCGTACATCACGGGCCGACCCTCGTACGCCGGCGGCGCGCACGCCTTCGGATCCCACGGACGCACGTCCTCCCACGTCACGCCGTCACACAGCGGACGTGGCGGATGGATCGTCGAGTGCGTCACGCGACCGTCGGGCCCGATCGCGAGGTCCACGCGACTGAACCCGCGACCGCGTTCGTACGCTTCCACGACGGGGATGCCATTGACGCGGTGCGCGATGCCGTCGTGCGCATGGCCCGCCGCGATCATGTCGACCAGCCCCGGAGGGAGCGCGCGCGCGACCTGGAAGATCTCGCCCTGCGTTCGGCACGCGGACAGATCCTCGGCGTCGGCAAAGCTCGTACACCCGCCACCCGCGTGCGCGAGCACGACGATGACGGTGGCGCCTGACTGACGGAGCCGCGTGGCTTCGCGTTCGATCGCGTCGCGCAGCGGCAGGATCTCCAGGTCGACGAGATTGCGTGGGTCGGTGGTCTGTCGCGTCCCCGCCGTCGTCACGCCGACGAGGCCGATGCGCACGCCGGCCAGCGTGATCATCGTCGACGGCATGACGTTGGGCGGCGTCCACGGCCGGCCGTCGCGCCTGACGATGTTGGCGGTCAGGAGTGGGAAGCGCGCCTGCCTGGCGCGCACCTCGATGTTGCCTGTCGGGTTGTCGCCTGGCTTGCGCGGGACCGTGAGCGGTCCGGCCGGACCGAAGTCGAATTCGTGGTTGCCGACGGCTGCCGCGTGATAGCCGATCGCGTTGTACGCGCGGACCATCGCCGCGCCTTCGCCGAGGTTCGATTCGAGCGTGCCCTGCCACATGTCGCCCGCGTCAACGAGCAGAACGTCGCCGCCGCCGGCGCGTCGCACGTCGCGGAGATTCTTCAGGTGACCGGACA
>CAYRAE010000389.1:0-3854 GCA_964422175.1 uncultured Luteitalea sp.
GATCGCGGCGATGAAGGGGCAGCACGCGATCATCGGGTCATCCTGCGCCGCCGCCAGCCCTGCCGTACACACCACCATCAGTACTGCCATCGCTGTACGCATCGATCATCCTCCCTGCGAATGCCGTTGGTCGAGGTTCCGCATTGTACATTTCGCGTTACAGTCGGAAGACGTGATTCGCGGGTGAATGTTTCAGAAAGGACACGAGGCATGACAGGCAGGATCCAGGCCGTTCTCCTCAGCATGGCGCTCGTGACGGGCCTCTCGTGTACGACTGACGCCTCGGGCGTGCTCGACGGACAAGCGCCGGCGCTGCCCCTCCAGACGGAGCGTCGGCCCGACGTGATCTTCGTGCCCACGCGGGAAGCCGTCATCGAGAAGATGCTCGACGTCGCCAAGGTCGGCCCTGACGACATCGTCTACGACCTCGGATGCGGTGACGGCCGCATCGTCGTGGCCGCGGCGAAGCGAGGCGCGCAGGCCGTGGGGATCGACATCGATCCGCAGCGTATCAGGGAAGCCAACGAGAATGCCGCGCACCACGGCGTGACAGGCAAGGTGCAGTTCAGGCAGGAGGATTTGTTCGAGGCCGACATCCGCGAGGCGACCGTGGTGACGCTGTACCTGCTGCCGAGCCTGAACGTGAAGCTCCGGCCGCGACTGATGGAGCAACTCCGTCCGGGCACGCGGATCGTGTCGCACGATTTCGACATGGGCGACTGGCGGCCGGAAGAAACGGTGGCCGTCGACGGCAAGACCGTGTACCTCTGGACCATCCCCGCGCGCTGAGCGCCGCGGCCGTCAGCCTGCCGGGGTCGACACGAGACGCTCCAGCGTGTCGATGAGCACCGACGGTTCGACGGGCTTGGCCAGGTGCGCGTGAAAGCCTGCCTGCAGCGCGCGCTGACGATCGTCGGCGCGCGCCAGTCCACTCAATGCCACGGCGCGGACCTGGCCCCCCTGACGACGGATGGCGCCGAGCAGCGCGAACCCGTCCGTCCCGGGCATGCTCAGGTCGGTCACCAGCACTCCTGACGGGCGTTGCTGCCACGCGGCGATCGCCTCGGCCGCCGACTGCGCGGTCCGCACCTCGGCGCCCTCGCGACGCATCACGAACGCGACGAGTTCCACCGTGTCGCGATGGTCGTCCACGATCAGCACATCGACGCCAGCCAGACGACCGGCTGGCACGCCCATCACCTCCTCGGCCTCACCGGGAACCTGGCGTGTCGTGACTCTTGGCGTGCTGCTCGCCGTTCGCCTCGATGCCGCGAGAGGCAGGCGGGCGGAGAAGGTCGCGCCCCGGCCCGGTCCGTCGCTGCGCGCGTCGATCGTGCCGCCGAGGTGGTCGACGATGTACTTGGTGATCGAGAGGCCGAGGCCCAGCCCTTCGTGTTCGCGTGTCGAGCTGGTATCGGCCTGCCTGAAGCGCTCGAAGATGGCCGGCAACAGGTCGGCGCGAATCCCGCTGCCCGTGTCGCTGACGTCCAGTTGCGCCATGCCGTCGCGCTCGCGGCAGCTCACGTGGACCGCCCCGCCCGACGGCGTGAACTTCACGGCGTTGGTGAACAGATTGGACACCACCTGTCGCACGCGTTCCCGATCCGCCACGACCAGCAGATCGCCGTCGGTGTCCAGGGTCACCGACAGCTGTTTCTCTTCGGCTTGTGGCGAGAGCTCGTCGATGGTCTCCCGCACCACGCTCGAGAGCGGCAGCGTCGCCATGTGGAAGACGAGCTTGCCCGTGACGATGCGGGAGACGTCGAGCATGTCGTTGATCAACTGCGATTGCTGGCGCAGGTTGC
Source organism: uncultured Luteitalea sp. (assembly GCA_964422175.1). Taxonomy (GTDB): domain Bacteria; phylum Acidobacteriota; class Vicinamibacteria; order Vicinamibacterales; family Vicinamibacteraceae; genus Luteitalea. The sequence goes on from CAYRAE010000389.1 coordinate 1,806, forward strand.
GCTCGATCGTGTCCAGCGCCCGCTCGGACTCGCCATCGTCCATGGGCGTCTCGCGCAGCATCTGTACCCATCCGAGCACCGACTGCATCGGCGAGCGCAGTTCGTGGGAGAGGACGGCCAGGAAGTCGTCCTTCGCGCGGCTCGAACGCTCGGCGGCTTCGAGGAGCGTTTGCCGCTCGTCGATGCGTTCGCGCAAGTCCTGGTTGAGCGCGCGAATCCGATCCTCTGCCGCGTGTTGATCCGTCACGTCCTGGAGCACGCCCTGGATGAGCGCGAGTCGGCCCACTTCGTCGAACAGCAGGCGGCCGCGGTCCTCGATCCAGACGGGATCCGACCGTCCGCAGAGATAGGCGTCTGCGAGCCGGTACCGCGTCTGATACTGGCCGTCGGCTGACTGCGAGGCGCGCTGGACGGCGTCCACGTGCGCCGGCCTGTCGTCGGGATGGATCATCTCCATGCTCGCCTCGCGCGTGCGTGGCAGCATCTCCACGGGTACGCCGAGCGCGTCGCTGGCCGACGGACTGTAGTTCACGAGATCGGTGCGCGGGTCGTACTCCCACGCGGCCATGCGCGCGGCTTCGAGCGCGCGATACATGCGTTCCTGCTGTCGGACCAGCGACTCGCGCAGTCTGTGGGATTCGGTGATGTCGCGGAAGACGATCGAGATGCCATCCGCGCTGGGCGACACGTGCAACTGGACGAAGTGGTCCGGACGCAGGATCGCCGCCGTTTCGAGCGTCACGGGCAGCCTGTGCGTCATCACGCGACGCATGGCGGCGTCGACGGGGGTACCGACAGCTTGAGGGAACACGTCCCAGCACACGCGGCCGATGACATCGGCGGCCGCGAGACCGAAGTGGTCCTGCGCGGCGTCGTTCACGTACGTGAAGCGCCACGAGAAGTCGATGGTGACGAAACTGTCGGTGATGCTGTCGAGCGTGGACTGCACGCGGTGCTCGGCATGTTCGGCGCGGACCAGCGCCGTGCGGGTCAGGTGCGTGAGCCACACGATGAGCCCGCTGACGACGAGGAAAATCCCCATCGGGGCAAGCGCCACGCCCGTGAGGCGCTCGCCTGGTGTCCAGAGCGCCACGCTGGCCGCCAGGGAGAGCGCCTGCGCCAGGAGTCCCGCCCGCAGCCCGCCCATGAGCGCCGCGACGACGATGGCAGCGTAGAAGGGGCTGAACATCGTGGTACGTGGATCGACGCCCATCGTGTTCAGGCCGAACCGCGCGAGTGCGGCAACGGCCACGACCACCACGGCGCTGCCATATCGGCTCAACGGAGAATCGGTGCGCCGGATCGACACGATGTGGAGAGGAACGAAGTGCGAACGAAGAGTTGCTGCACGAGTTGACATGAGCCGCGGTGCCACGGTCAAGCTCGACGGAATTTCACAATTGCAGAATTGCACAATTCCAGAATTTCATTGTCGATTCCGAGTCTCCGCGCCCCTGAAATTCTGAAATTCTGAAATTGTGAAATTCTCTTCCCGATGCGCGCTCCGAAGTCGGTCTTTGCCTGCACCTCCTGCGGCGCTCAGTCACCCAAGTGGCTGGGGCGGTGTCCCGATTGCGGGGCGTGGAACTCGTTCGTGGAGGAAGCGGCGTCGCCGGCGCAGCCGGCCGGTGGGGCCGCGGCGCGACTCGGACTCGGGTCGGGTGGGCAGGCGCGACTCTACGCGGACGTGGACATGGTGCAGGCCGAGCGGATCTCGACAGGCATCGGCGAGTTCGATCGTGTCCTCGGCGGAGGGCTGGTGCCGGGCAGTCTCGTGCTCCTCGGCGGGGAGCCGGGCATCGGGAAGAGCACACTGCTGCTGCAGGCGGCGGCGGAGTTCGCGCAACGCACGGGGCCGGTGCTGTACTGCTCCGGCGAGGAATCGGAGCACCAGGTGAAGGCGCGCGGCGAGCGGCTCGGCGTCGGACGCGCGCCGCTCTACCTGCTCGCCGAGACATGCACCGAGCGCATCCTCGACGAGGTCGAGCGCCTCCAGCCCGCGCTGCTGATCGTCGACTCGATCCAGACCGTGTACTCGACGCGGCTGAC
>CAYRAE010000390.1:0-3823 GCA_964422175.1 uncultured Luteitalea sp.
CGATGCCGGATGTCGTCGCCGGCCGGCCCCCACTCGGCTTCGAGGTTGCTGCTGTCCACCGGCAGCGTGAGCGCGCCGTTGGTGTAGTTCTTCCGCTCGCCGATCATGTAGCCGATGTTGCCGAACAGCCGGCGCGGCTGATAGTTGAAGTTCACGTTCAGGTCGAGGCCGTGGCTGTCTGCGGCGCCCGTCGACTCGAGATACGTGATGTTGCCGAGCGTCGGGTCCGGACGCACGCCGTCAACCGGCGCGTTCAGGTTGCGCGATCGGAACTGGTTCCAGCCGTGCTGGTTGAAGTAGTTGGCGCGCAGCCGCAGCCATCCCGTGAGCTGCTGGTCCACGCCCAGGGAGTAGCGGCGCACCGTCGGCATGTCGAGGTCGGGCGCCATCCGCACGATGCTCGCGTTCACCGGGACGGCCGTTCCGCCGTCGTACGGATTCGGGAACCCCGGGTTGCGCACGATCTCGTCGTACTGGTGCGCGCCGTCCTGCCGCAGCGCGCTCTCGTACACGCTCGTCTCGTACCAGTCGTAGAACAGCCCCGCCCCCGCGCGGATCGTGGTCTTGTTGCTCTTGAACGGCGACCACGTCATGCCCGCGCGCGGCGCGACGTTGAGCTTGTCTGCCACGAGCGACTGCACTTCGTAGCGCGCGCCGAACGACAGCAGCAGGTTCTTGCGGAATCGATAGTCGTCCTGCACGAACAGCCCGAGTTGCGTGTTGCGGTACTCCACGTACGGGTCGCCGAGGCGCACCGTGTAGTTGTTGGGCTGATTCGCATAGTAGGCGTCCATCGACGGGAACGTGAACGTGCCCGCGAAGTTGCGCAGCTCGTCGCCGATGTAATTGCCCGTCTCGAGCTCGAAACCCGTGCGCACGCTGTGCTTCTTGCCGACTGGGATGTCGAGGTTGTCGGCCACGCGCAGTTCCCAGAAACGCCGGCCGCCCTGCACCTGCGCACCGCCATCGGTGAACGCATCCTGCACGCGAACCGTGACATCGTCGCTCACGGAGGTCGATGTGCTCTCCTGCCACGAATACTGCACGCGGATCTCGTTCAGGTACTTCTTGGCAAACGTCCCCGAGTCGGAGACGCGCAGCCTGTTCGTGAAGCCCTCACGGCTATAGGCCCTCGAATCGAGGTCGTACTCGCCGATACCCAGGTTCGTTGCGCTGTTGGTGTCGCGGTCGAACGAGAAGCGCATCGTGTGGGTCTTCGTGAGCACGTGCTCGATGTTGAAGTCGAAGCTGTAACGGTCGGACGGCTGCGTGACGAGTCCGTTGAAGAGGCCCGTGGGTGTCGTGGCGACGCGGTTCTGCACGTCGTACACGTTGTTGCCGCGAACGTTCAGCGAGAAGCCCGTGCGCCCCTTCACGATGGGTCCATCGATCGACCAGCCGTACCTGTACGTCCGGCCCTCGCCCTTCGCGTCGGCGAGCGCGTTGCGCGCGTCGAGCTGGTTGTCGCGGAACGCGATGTTCATGTTGTTGCGGATCGGACCGTTGCCCGGACGCGTGACGATGTCCACGCGCGGGAAGCCGGCGTCGTGGTTCTCGGCCGCGAACGGATCGAACCTGAAGCGGATCTCGCGGATCTGCGACTTCGGCGGGAGCTGGCCACCCTCGAAGCCGTTGACGCGGATGCGTGCGCCCGGTCCGGCGAGCTGTTCGAGCTGCTGCGCCATCTCGTCGGGATCGTCGGCGAGCGCCTCGATCTGCGACGCGCTCAGCGACGTGGCGAACGCTTCGGTCAGGGCGCGATCCGTCGTGTCCTGCTCCACGTCCACCTGCTCCACGAAGCCGGCGATCTCCAGAGTCACGTCCTGCCGCGTCGTGCGGCCGGCGCGCACCTGGAGGTCCGACGCCGCAGACGGATCGAAGCCGGGGAACTCGGCAACGACAGCGTAGCGACCGGGCACGAGCGCCGCGAACGTCGCGACGCCCTGCTCGTCGGCCAGTTGCTCCGTCACGGTCCCGTCAGGCTTCGTGAGAGTGACGCTGGCGGCGGCGATGGCCGCGCCCGTCGTGTCGTACACGGTGATGCTCAGCGTGCCGGGGCGCTCCTGTGCGGACGCCGTCACGGCACTCCCGGCGACCACGAGGGCCGCCAGGAGAACTCGAAGGAACTTCATCTCAGTTGCTCGCCTTCTTCTGGAACCGATCGGCCTTCACGGCTGCGTTGAGCTTGTACTTCTCGATGGTCCACTCCTCCTGCACCTTCCCCTCGACCTGACGGGTGATCTTGTGGGGCAGCAGGACGCCGTCGGCCTTGCGGTAGTCGCTGAAGAACACGTGCGCCTCGACCAGCGGCGGCGGAGGCTCGGCCTCGAACTTCTTCCGCATGTCCTCGAAGTACGCGCGGCGCTCCTCGTCGGTCTTGAACTGCGGGGGCGGCGCCATCTGACGGATGCGCGGCTGGCGCATCATGTAGCTGAGCATCAACGGACGATGCTCGCCCTGATCCACGAAGAGGCGCGCGCGGAAGTTGTCGGGGCCCGTGATGTCGATGACGTCGGCCACGCCGCTCGGCGCCTCGGCTTCCGCCACGTGCGCGAACGTGAGTTCCGACAGCACCGGCGACATCGGCAGGATCCCCAGCAGCGTGCGGTACAGGTCCGCCTTGATGCCCACCGACGGGTCCTGCTGACGCGGTCCGCCCATCTCGACGGTCATCCCGGGGCCGCCACGTCCGCCACGGCCACCCGGACCGCCAGGCCCGCCGCCGGGACCACCGGGACCACCACCCGGTCCCATGCGCATCATGAACCCACCACCGCCTGTCGTGTCGCGGAAGGCGTCGGCGCCCTTGATGGTCTGCGTGATCCGCGGGCCTGCCATGCCGTTCGGCAGCGTGATGTCGGTCGCAATCTGGAATGCGTCGGGATTGAGGCCCGCGAGTTCGAGACCACCCGTCATCTCGCGCTCACCCATCACCCGGCGGTACTCGCCTTCGGCGGTGAACGACTTGAGATTGGTGACCTTGTCGCCGCCCATCGCCTTGGTGACCGCCGCAAGGACCACCTGCGCCTTCTCCGGATCGCCCTTCGTGGCCGCGGCCTGCGCCGCGGGCTCGGCAGCCGGCGCCTGTGCCAGCGCGCTGCCCGCCCCCATCACGCCCATCAACGCGGCCAGTGCCGCGGTCCGCATCGTCGTGTTCTGCATCTGTCTGCCCTGTCCCTTCACGAACGCCCCTTCCCTTGGGCTCCAATCCATTGGACGATCCTCGAGGCTCGGCAGTGGTCAAGTGCCGGTAAAAAGATTGTTAAGGATGAAAAATGCCGCAATCGCGGTGATCGGTGCCGGTGCCGCGGGGCTCATGGCATCCATCGCCGCCGCCCGTCAGTCGCCCGGCGTCCGCGTGATCGCGCTCGATGGCGCGGTCCGTCTCGGCGCGAAGATCCTGATCGCCGGCGGCGGGCGCTGCAACGTCACGCATCACGTCGTGAGCGAGCGCGACTTCCATGGTTCGTCGCCCGCCGCCATACGCCATGTGCTCCGCGCGTTCGACGTCGATGCCACGCGCGCGTTCTTCGAGGCCGAAGGGGTCACCCTCGTCAGGGAATCGACAGGCAAGCTGTTTCCCGCATCGAATCGCGCACGCGACGTCCTCGACGCGCTCACGGGCGCCGCACGACGGGCCGAGGTGGAACTCCGGCATCCGGCACGCGTGACGGCTGTCAGTGACGATGGGGCAGGTGGCTTCCATGTGGTGACGCGCACGCGCGACGGCGACGACACACTCGCCGTGCGCACCGTGGTGCTCGCGACGGGAGGCAGGAGCGTGCCGAAAACGGGCTCCGATGGCGCGGGGTATGCCCTGGCC
>CAYRAE010000391.1:0-3822 GCA_964422175.1 uncultured Luteitalea sp.
ATTGCACGGCGGCCCAGCGGCTCGTCAGATCGGCACATGCCGCCGCGTGCGCGATACCGTCCGGCACGCGCACGCCAACACCGAGGCCGGTCCATGACGGGTCGTCCACCAGGCGTTCCGGCAATCCCAGGGGAGTCGCCAAGTGCGCGGCATCGGCCAGTCGCAGCGTAATCGCGGGGGCCGCTACTCGCGTCAGGCCGGTGTACGGGGGCGCCGTGACGCCGATGATCGTGAACGGCGATCCCTCGACGCGCACCTGCTCCCCGATCGCGCTTGCGCGACCACCGAAGTCGCGCATCCAGACGTCGTGACTGATGATCGCGTCGCCGCCCTCGGCGCTGTCCTCGCGCTGCGGAGCGAAGAGACGTCCGAGCACGGGTTGTTCACCGAGCGTGTCGAAGAAATCGTCGCTCACCAGCCAGACGTTGGCGAGTTGCAGGCGCGCGGGTGTCTCGACGTTCACCACGAGTCCATCCACCCACGCCATCGCACCGGTACGACGGTCGCCGTGGGACGTCAGGGACAGGTAGTCGGGAATCGAAAACCCGGTCTGCTCGCCGTTGGTCTCGACGTGGAGCGCCATCAGGCGATCGGGCGCCGGGACGCGAAGGGGCTTCCACACGAGCGTGTCGAGCACGACCGTCACGCAGATCACGAGACCGACGGCGAGCGCGAGCGAAATCACGGCCACTGTCGCGAGGCCCGGCGCCACGCGGACCGCACGCCAACTGAACGACAGCGACGTCCGTGCGAGATCTGGAAGACGCATGTGGCGCCCCTTTCGCCTTCCTGAAGCCCTAAGTCGTAAGCCGTAAGCCCTGAGCCGCGCGCCGCCCGTGTCCCCGTTCACGCATCGTCTCTGTCGTCGTGCGCGCCGAGGTCGAGGGACTTGCCCCAGAAGTCGATGTCGTGGTGGGCGATCTTGTCGCGCAGCAGGCGGCGGGTCGCGCCGTAGAACTCGGTGGGCACCGCAAGCGTGCGCGCGACCTGCTTCATGCGCGGGATGAGCACGAGCGTCAGCTGGTCCTCACCCTCGCGCCATGTCAGTCCGCCGATCTCGTGGTAGGGCAGGAAACCGCTGTCCACCCATACGCCGTCCTGATAGAAGCCGCGGCCGATCCGGATGCTCAGCGGGACGAGATACCCGTAGTAGGTGAGCATCATCGCCTCGCCGAAGACGGCCGTCGGCGGGAGCCGCAGGTACAGCAGCTTGACGATGAGCACCAGGCCGAGCATGGCGGCCATGGCGAGCGAGAGGCCGTAGTAGCGCGGGGGAGGGCAGGGCCACGTGAGCAGGGCGCGCGAACGCATGCGCAGGTAGCGCGCGACGTCCACGAGGATGCGGACGTTGGCCACGAGAAACCCTGCGCCGAGGATGAGCAGTACGCGAGAGAGCAGGGTGTCTGGCACGGCGGCGACCGGGAGCCGTCAGGGCTCGAGGATCCAGCCCAGCAGGCCCATCCCCCGGGCCATCGGGTCGCCGAGCCAGTCAGGTGGCGTCAGCCACACGAAGGCGAGGATGGCCAACACCATGAGGTCGTACGGAATCGTGGTGCGTTCGTACGTCCAGTAGAAGACGCGCCACACGGCCAGCAGTGGCAGGGGCAGGCGCTCTTCGATCGGCACCCGAGGTTCGCTCATGCCGTCACCTTCTGTGCGTCGAGTTCGCGCCACGTGTGGTAGATGCGGCCGGCCACCGTCAGCGCCGACAGCACGAGGATCACCCACAGCACCGCCGCCATGCGGTTCGTGAACGCGCCGATCATGAACAGCACGATGCGCTCCGGCCGCTCCATGAAGCCCACCTTGCACTTGTCGATGAGCGACTCGGCTCTGGCCCGGGTGTAGCTCGTGAGGACGGTGAACGTCATCGCCAGCGCCGTCACCAGCACGTAGTCGGCGCGCTGCAGCGACGCGTACAGGTAGACGAGCCCGAGAAACAGCGCCAGGTCCGAGAACCGGTCCATCACCGAGTCCCAGAACCCGCCGAACGCGCTGGCCGTGCCCGTCTGGTGCGCCACCTTGCCGTCGATGTAGTCGAAGATGTTGGCGGCGACGATGATGAGGCCGGCGAGGAAGAACCGTCCGAGCGCCAGCGCCCACGCCCCGGCGAGATTGATGCAGACGCCGATGAACGTCAGGACGTTCGGGTGGATGCGCAGCGCCACGCAGAGGCGGATGATGGCGCTCAGCGGGAACCAGAAGATCGCGCCAACGGCGCTCGTGAAGGTCATGTGCCCGCCGCTTATAATGGAGGGTCCGGGTCGCCTCCTGCAACTCGACAGAGAAGACGCATGGCGATAGAAGACCTCAAAGCCCAGATCGCGCGTCTGCCCGAACAGCCCGGCGTCTATCTGTACCGCAACCAGGCGGGAGACACCATCTACGTGGGCAAGGCCCGGTCACTGCGCGACCGGGTGCGCAGCTACCTCGGTGCCCGCGGCACCTCGCCCAAGACCGAGGCCCTCCTCGACGAGACCCACGGCCTCGACGTCATCGTCACGGACTCGGTGGTCGAGGCGCTGGCGCTCGAGAACAACCTCATCAAGGAGCGGTCGCCGAAGTACAACATCAAGCTGCGCGACGACAAGACGTATCCCTACCTGCGGCTGAGCGAGTCCGAGGCGTTCCCGCGCGTGTCGGTGGTGCGGCGGGTGGCCAACGATGGCGACTACTATGCGGGCCCGTTCATGCCGGCGTCACTGGCGTGGCAGACGCGCAATCTCTCGCACAAGCTGTTCGGGATCCGCTCGTGCCGCGAAGTGATCACGGGCCAGCGCGGTCGCCCGTGTCTCGAGTACGACATCAAGCGATGCCTGGCGCCGTGCGTCGCGTCGATCTGCACGGAGGAGCAGTACGGACATGCGGTTCGAGATGCGCGGCTCCTCCTCGAGGGCCGGAGCGACGAACTGATCGAGGACCTCGAGTCGCGGATGTACGCCGCGGCCGACGAGGAGCGGTTCGAGCAGGCGGCGCAGCTGCGCGACACGATTCGCACGCTCGAGACCCTGCGCGATCGCCAGCAGAAGATGGCCACGCCGCGCATGGGCGATCGCGACGCCATCGGCGCGAAGCTCGGACCGGGTGGGGCCGTCGTCCATGCCTTCCAGGTCCGCTCCGGCCGCGTCGTCGATCGCGTCGAGCTCGTGACGAACGCGGATCAGGCCCGCGACGCGCGGATGGAGGACCTGCTGGAGCGCGCGCTGACGCACCTCTACGCCGACCACGCGCCGCCACCGGAGGTGATCGTCCCGCTGACGCTGCCAGACATGGACCTGCTCGCGGAGTGGCTGTCGGCCCGCGCCGGACGCCAGGTCACGCTGAGCGTGCCGCAGCGCGGCGACAAACGCGCGCTGCTCGACCTCGCCGAACGCAACGCCTCGCTGTCCTACGACGCGCGCTTCAACGCCGACGGCGCCGCGCACTACGAAGCGCTCGAAACGGTGCAGGCCGCGCTCGGCCTGCCCGCGTTGCCGCGCCGCATCGACTGCTTCGACATCTCCACCCTCCAGGGCGCTGAAACCGTCGCGTCGATGGTCGTCTGCCAGGACGGCCGCATGAGGCGATCGGAGTACCGGAAGTTCAGGGTCCGGCAACGGGTAACCGGCAACGGGCAACCGGACAGCAATGCCGAGAATGCCGAGAATGCGGCCCTGGAGTCCGGTTGCCGGTTGCCGGTTGCCGATTGCCGGTTCCTCGACGACTTCGCCGCCATGCACCAGGTGGTGTCGCGGAGATACAGGAAAGTGGCGGAAGACGACGGGCCGTGGCCGGACCTGATCGTGATCGATGGCGTTGAGCTGCCCCTTCCCGCCATCGATC
>CAYRAE010000392.1:0-3817 GCA_964422175.1 uncultured Luteitalea sp.
CGACGAGGGGAAGTGTCCCGATGATGTCGGTGCGGGTCACTTCAAGGCGGGCCTCTCCGCGCAGTCGCACGCGCTGGCCGGCAAGTCGCTCGAAGTCCCCCGTGGTCAGGATGCCGAGCAGCGTCGGCTGGCGCCCGTCGGCACCGCGCAGATAGGTGAGACCGGTCGTGAACGGCCCGAATGGCGTGTCGATGTCACCCTTGATCAGGTACTGGCGTGTCCTGTCGCCGGGCAGTGCGCCGCCCATCTCCCCATCGCTGAAGATCACGATCCTGTCGGACGTGAGGTGTACGGCACGAACCGTGGACGGTCGCGGTGTCAGGACGAGCGCGCGCTGGAACTTCGGCTCCGGACTGTGCAGACGCGCCGCTGGCGAGAGCCACACGATCGCCAACGCCACGACGGCAATCCCCGTGACCACGAGCTGACGCAGTCGCCTCGCTGGTCCCGTGAAGACGAGTGCCGTGAGCGTCCACGTGGCGATCGCCGCCAGGGCGAGCAGCGTTGGCGTTGCCACGGCTGGACTTGGTGGTCCGTCCGCGTACCACTGGCGAAGCCACGGCACGCGAAGCGTCTCGGTGGCGAGCCCGTAGAGAACCCAGAGCCCGACCAGTACGGCCATCAATGCGACGATCATCGACGGCACGGACCGCGTGCGCGCCGAAGCGAAGAGCGCGAGGCCGACTGCCGCGGCGTCGGTGACCACCACCTGCGCCACGGTCGACGGGAGGTGGCTGGCCGGCAGACCGAGCACGGCAGCCACCAGCAGGACGACACCCAGCGGCACCATCAGGAACAGTCCGCCCATCACCAGCTTCGCCGTGGCCATCGTGGAGCCGGCGATCGGGCGCGTGCGCCAGAACGTGCGATCGTCGAGCGGACTGTCGGCCTGCACGATCGTCGCGATCGTGATGGCTCCGAGCGTCAGCCGGCTCGCGATGAGCGCGATGGGCAGGAAGATCTGCTGAATGCCCGGCATCAGCACGCTTGCCGCGGCCATGAGCGGGTGTGCCACGACGATCACCGTCCACACCAGCAGGAGCGTGCGATGCGCCCGGAGATCGTGGGAGACGAGGTGGAGAACGGCGCTCACGCCGCACCTCGTAATCCTGCGCCGCCTCGCATGCTGCGCGCATGGGCGACGAACGCGTCGCGCAGGGCCGGCCGAAGCACGCGCACGTCGGCCCCCGGGAACGCCATCTGCAACCGCAGAAGCGTGGCGGTCTCCGAGTAGTCGGTGAACAGGAACTGCAGGCCGCCGGGGATGCCGCGCACGTCGAGGCATTCGCTCGGGAGGTGCATGGCGTCGCTCACGTCCGCACCGGCGATCTCGATGAGCCTGTAGCGGGTGAGGAGATCGTCGAGCGACATGTGGAAGAGCACGCGACCGTCGTGCAGCATCACGACACCGTCGAGCAGGCGTTCGAGCACGTCGAGGTCGTGCGAGGCGAGCAGCACCGTCGTGCCTTCGGCGCTCACGAGTTCGAGCAGGCCATCCACGACCTGTTCCCGCGTGAGGGGATCGAGGCCTTCGAGCGGCTCGTCGAGCACGAGGACGTCCGGGTGGAACGCGAGTGTCGCGACCAGCGCGGCCTTCATGCGCTCGCCTCGCGACGCGCGCACGAGGCCTGTCGATGGCGACAGGGTGAGCAGGTCGAGCAGTCGCGTTGCGAGGGCGTCATCCCAGGTGCGATAGAGCGGGCGGCAATACGCGAGGAGATCGCGCACGGTTCGAACCGCCGGCAGGTGCTGGCCCTCGGCCATGTAGCCGACGCGTGCGAACACCGACGCCGGAAGCGTCCGCGTGTCGTGTCCCATGAGGGTGGCGTGCCCGCTCGATGGCTGGAGCAGGCCCACGAGCATCTTCAGCAGCGTGGACTTGCCCGCGCCGTTGGCGCCGATGAGCCCTACGGCCTTGCCGACCGGCACGCGCAACGACACGTCGTCGACGGCGGTCTTGCTGCCGAACGCGCGTCGCAACGCCTCGGCGACGATGGGATCAGCCACGACGGGCTCCTTTGCGAACGGGATCGAGACGCTGCCATTCCGCCTCGACGAGATCCGTGACGTCGGCGAGCGACAGGCCGCGGCGTCGCGCTTCGAGGACGAGGTCGGCGGCCTGCGGACGGAGGTGCGTGGTGCTCGACGCGCGTGACGCCGGAGGCGGCACCGCCACGCGCGTGCCCACGCCGGGATGGACGTGCAGCAGCCCCAGCGCGGTCAGCTGCGCGACGGCCTTCTGCGCGGTGTTGGGGTTGATGCGCAGGGCCTGGCTGATCGCCCGCACCGAGGGAAACGCGTCGCCCGCCTTCAGTTCGCCACCGACGACGGCACGCGTCACGGCCGATACGAGCTGCTCGTAGACGGGAATCCCCGGCACGAGCTCGATGCGGAAGGGCAACACGAGTGTATTAGTGCAACTAGTACAGCGATGATGTCAACCGGCAACCGGCAACCGGCAACCGGCAACCGGCAACGGGCAACCGATTGGCCGGGCCCGGAGGGCCGGCTGTCCCTACGCCTGGTTGCCCCCGGTTGTCCGTTGCCGGAATCGATGTCCTACACTCACTCGCGTGTTCCGCCTGCGTGTACTCGCTCCGGTCGCGGTATTCGTCATTGCTGCCGTCGGCGGCGCCACAGTGGCGCCGGACCTGTTGCACGCCCAGGGCGGACGGCGGGGCCGTGCGGCGGCTGGCGTCGAACGGATCACCGAACGTCAGCTGCGCGCCGACCTGACGTTCATCGCGTCGGACGCGCTCGAGGGGCGGAAGACGCCGTCACCGGGACTGGACGTCGCGGCGGCGTTCCTCGCGTCGCGCCTGGAGCGGATCGGCCTCACGCCAGCCGGCGACAACGGCACGTTCCTGCAGACGATCGCGCTCACGCGACGACAGCTCGACGAGGACGGCACGAGCCTGACGATCGGCGACAGGCGCTTCGCGACAGGCGCCGGCTTCCTGCCGCGCGACGCCTACGGCAACGCCGACGGCGGTGTCGTCTACGTGGGCAACGGCACCGTGATTCGCTCGCGTGGCGTCGATCCCTACAAGGATGTCGACGTGCGTGGCCGTCTCGTCGTCTCGCACCTCGGGCTGCCTGTTGGGTTCTCGCGGTCCGACCTGACGGGCCCGCGTGGCGACGACTGGGAGTTCACCGAGGACGCGGCCCGCGCGCGAGGGGCCGTTGGCGTGCTGTACCTGCCTGACTACCCGACGCTCGACGCATGGGATGCGACGCTCGAGACGCGACGCACCCGGAGCACCATCACCGTCGATGCGTTCGCAGCCGCCGACGCATCGACCCTGCCGTCGGCGACGCTCTCCGTGCGCGCCATCACCGCGTTGTTCGAGGGTGAGCGCGTATCCCCGCAGGAGGCGTTCCAGCGGTCCGTGCGCCGTGAGCCCGCCGAGCCGTTCGTGCTGTCAGCAGGCAAGCGCGTGCGTCTTGTCGTCGCGGCGACGACCGCGCACGTCACCACGAGCAACGTGGTTGGCGTCCTCGAAGGCGGCGATCCTCGGGCACGGCACGAGTACGTCGCACTCGGTGCGCACTACGATCACCTCGGGGTGGCGTCGAAGCCGAACGCTGCCGGCGACGCGATCCACAACGGCGCCGACGATGACGGGTCAGGGACCGTCGCGCTGCTCGCCATGGCAGACGCGTTCGCCTCGACGTCTCCGCGCCCGCGCCGCTCGCTCCTCTTCGTGTGGCATACGGGCGAGGAGTCCGGTCTCTGGGGCTCCCGCTACTTCACCGACCATCCCACCGTGCCGCTCGATCGCATCGTCGCGCAGCTGAACGTCGACATGATCGGACG
>CAYRAE010000393.1:0-3810 GCA_964422175.1 uncultured Luteitalea sp.
GAGCACCGCCTTCACACGGCGGGGGTCACTGGTTCGAATCCAGTACTGCGCACCATCCTCCACAGGTCCATTCCGGTACAGCGCGTAGTCGAATTGCGTTGGTGGTTGCCAGCGGTGGTTGCCACTCGCAGCAGCGTATGTACGCTTCCCTTGACACTCGAAAGGAACGACTACTAGTCTTCTTTCGTACATCGAAGGGAGCCGCGCGGGGCGTGCGCGGCGACGTGGTACTGGATGACGTCCAGCGTGGACCGAGAGGGTACCCATGAGCGCACTGGCTGAGGCGTGGCGGACACTTCGCGCATGGTTGCGGCGCGGCGAGATCGAGCACCGGCTCGACGATGAGCTGCGCTTCCACGTGGACCAGCAGATCGAGAAGCACATCGCCATGGGCATGCCGCCCGACGAGGCGCGCCGGCACGCCATGATTCGATTCGGCGGCGTGGAACAGGTGCGCGAGCGGACCCGCGACGAGTTCCGCTCGCTGACCATCGAGAACCTCGCGCGCGACATCCGCTTCGCCGCCCGTGCGCTGCGACGCGCGCCGGGGTGCACCGCCGTCGCCGTCCTCACGCTCGGCCTCGGCATCGGCGCCACGACGGCGATGTTCAGCGTCATCAACGGTGTGCTGCTGCGTCCGCTTCCCTACCCGAATCAGGACCGCCTCGTCGTCCCCGGTCCGCTGACGGCATCGTCGACGTACTTCGGCTTCCGCGATCACAACCGCACCTTCGACGCGATCGGCCATTGGGACTGGGATGCCTCGCCGGTGACGGTCACGGGCAGCGGCGAACCCGAATCGGTGCCAAGCCTCCAGGTCACGCACGAAGTGCTCTCGATCCTGGGCGCCTCGCCGGCCATGGGTCGCAGCTTCACCCAGGCAGACGACAACCCCGGCGCCGCACCGACGGCGATCATCTCGCACGGTTACTGGCAGCGCCGCTTCGGCGGTGTTAATCCGATTGGTCAGACCCTCGTGGTGGAAGGCGTGCCGCGCGAGGTCGTCGGCGTGCTGCCACGCTGGTTCCGCTTCTTCGCCTACGACGCGGACATCTACTACCCACTGCAGTTCGTGCGCGCGCAGGCTCGATTCCCCTCGGGCGATGGCCGCGAAATTGCGCGCCTGAAAGAGGGCGTGACGCTCGAACAGGCCAACGCCGACATCGACCGGATGATTCCGCTGCTGTGGCAGGAGTTCAATCCGGGCGCGACGCAGCGCGACCTGCGCGTGGTTCCGCGCGTGCGCTGGCTCGAAGACGTCGTTGTCGGCGACCTCCGCGAGACGTTGTGGATCCTGATGGGCACGATCGGCCTGCTGCTGCTCATCGCGTGCGCGAACGTCGCCAATCTGATGCTGGTGCGCAGCCAGTCGCGCAGGCCGGAACTGGTGCTGCGCTCCGCGCTCGGTGCCGGTCGCGTCGCGATCGCGCGTGTCGTCCTTGCCGAGAGTGCGCTCCTCGGCCTGGCGGGAGCGATCGCCGGCATCGTCATCGCCTACATGAGCCTGCCGCTGCTGATGTGGCTCGCAGCCCTGGAACTGCCGCAGATCACCACCGTACGCGTGGACCTCGTGAGCGTCCTGGCCGCCGGTGCGATTGGCGTCATGGCCACGATGGCCTTCGCGGCAGCGCCGGTCCTGCAGTTCGCCGTCCGCCCGCCACGACACGCGGATGCCCTCCACGGCGCCCGCGCGGTCGGCGAGGCGCGCAGCGTAAGCCGTACGCGGCAGATGCTGCTCGTCGGACAGGTCGCCATCGCGCTGGTCCTCCTGGTCGGTGCAGGACTGATGATTCGGACCTTCGACATGTTGCGCCGCGTGGAGCCCGGCTTCCGCAATCCCGACGCCGTGCAGACCTTCCGGTTGACGATCCCTGGCCTCGATCCCCTCAACGGTGACGCCGGTGCCGCCAACCGTGAGCGCCTGCAACAGACGCAGCGCGCGATCCTCGAACGGCTGTCCGCCGTAGGAGGCGTGACGTCCGTCGGCTTCTCGTCGGGCAACGATGGTCTGCCGCTCGATGGCGACGGGCGCCAGATCGGCCTGATCCCGTTCATCGATGGTCGCCAGGTCGCCGATGGGCTGCCGCGCACCTGGGAGGGCCAGAACGTCTCTCCCGGTTTCATGGAGACGATGCAGACCGCCATCGTCGCCGGCCGCCGCTTCGTCTGAGACGATGTGGTCAACAACCGGCCGGTGATCATGGTGTCGGAGAGTCTGGCGCGCAAGGAGTTCGGGTCCGCCGACGCGGCCCTGGGGCGCAGGATCAGCGCGTTTGCAGACAATCCGGGGAACGAGATCGTCGGCGTGGTGGAGGACGTCCGTCACGACGGCCTGAATCAGCCCGCGCCGGACACCATCATCCAGCCGCCTCGCGCCACGTCCACCTCGTCGTACGTCGTGCGCACCACGCGCACCGGAGACGCGGCACTGCTCCGCGATCTCCAGCTCGCGATCTGGTCAGTGAACGGTGACCTGTCGATGGCTGGCGTGCGGACGCTCGGCGAGCTCTACACCGGCGCGATGGCGCGCGCGACGATGTCGCTGACGCTGCTGGGTGTCACGGGCGCCCTCGCGTTCGTGCTCGCCATCGTAGGCATCTACGGTGTGGTCAGCTACGCGGTCGGCCAGCGTCGCCGGGAAATCGGCCTGCGCCTGGCACTCGGCGCACAGCGCCGGCAGGTGCTCCAGCTGTTCGTGAAGCACGCGCTCGTGCTGGTCACCATCGGTGTGGTGGTCGGCCTTGGCGCCGCCGTCGGCCTGACGCGCGTCATCGCGTCGCAGTTGTACGGCGTGAGTCCGCTCGATCTCGTCACGCATCTGACGATGGCCGCGGGATTGATTGCGGCGAGTCTGCTGGCGAGCATCGTGTCCGCGAGCAGGAGCGCTGGCGTGGATCCCGCAGAAGCGCTCAAGGGCGAGTGACGCCCCGACTCACTGCAGGCCGAGTTGGCGCGCCAGCTGTTGCAGTCCGGGGTCGTCGGGCGCCAGCACGCGCAGTCGGCGCACGTACCGTCGCGCGCGGTCCACGTCGCGCGCCTTCTGCGCCACACCAAGCCCGGCGTCGAGCAGATCGCGGTCGTCGGGATGCCGCGCCAACGCGGCGTCGATCACGCCGAATGCCTCGGCGAAGCGAGACTGCGCGTCGAGCGCCAGCGCGTACGCGAAGGCGTACCGCGGTTCGTCGGGTTCGGCTCGCGCGGCTCGTGCCATGAGATCCACGGCTTCCGCGCCGCGCTGCTGGCGATAGACGGACAGTCCCAACGCATACAGCAGCGCGCCATTCTCCGGTATCGCGTTCAGACCGCGTCGAAGCGTCTGCTCGGCCTGCACTTCCCGACCGGCGTGGCGCTGGAGTTCGGCGAGATTGACGTACGCGGGGATGAACCACGGCGTGCGACGGATGGCGACCTCGTAGCCGGCCATCGCCGCGTCGACGCGACCCGCCTTCTCGTCGAGCAAGGCGATGTTGACGTGTGATTCCGGGCGATCCGCGTTGAATCGCGCCGATGCCCGCACCTCGTCCAGCTCCTTCGCCAACGCCGCCTGTTGTGCGGGCGTCAGCCACGCCGCGGACTCCCCTGCCAGCGCCGCCGCTACTTCGAGGCGAACGGCGCGAAGCGGGTCGTCGAGCAGTCGGCCCGCCACTCGCGCGCGTGCAGCGGGGTCGAGCGTCGTCGCCCCATGAGCCACGGCGAGGCGCACGAGCGGATCGGTATCAGCGGCAAGGGCGTCGAGCGCCGCGTCGAGGCCAGCCGGCGCCACGCGCGACAGCGACTCGATGGCCGTCCCGCGGACGATGGCGGGCTGAG
>CAYRAE010000394.1:0-3763 GCA_964422175.1 uncultured Luteitalea sp.
CCCTTGAACTCGATGGTCACGTCGGCCTTGTCGACCGGTTGACCCTTGCCGTCGACGACCTTGCCCTTGACCTGGCCTGTCGTCTGTGCGGAGGCGGGAACGCCTGACACGATGAGTGCGACTGCGAGCGCGGCAGCCCCGACGATGCGTGCGCCGAACGTGAATGCTGACATTGGAACTCCTCCGGAGGACGAGCAACCCGTCCGACAGGAAGTGTACTAGACCCGCCTTCGCGCCTGCGGCGCTACGGCGGGGCAAGCCCGGGCACCGAGCACCGGGCACCGGGCACCGGGCACCGGACACCGGGCACCGGGCATCGGGCACCGGGCATCGGGCATCGGGCATCGGGCATCGGGCATCGGGCATCGAACGTTGGACGCCGCGCACAGGGGACCCGCGCTTTCGGATGGAGTGACATCCGCTTGCCCGTTGCCGGTTGCCGGTTGCCGGCCTGTGATCCGGTGCCCGGTATTCGGTGCCCGGTGCCCGGGCTATGTTTCCGTCATCGCTGGTCGGAGAATCGTCATCGGCGGGCGGGGAGCGGCCAGGCGGACTACAGTTCCAGGCCGGAAATGCTGATAGATCCGACGTGGTACGGTATGTGCTTCCCGTGCAGGTGCCATGCAGGAGTCCAGGCCCATGAAAGTGACCCCACTCGATCTGCGCCAGACACACCTCTCGACGACCCTTCGCGGGTTCGACAGAGACGAGGTGCGTGCCCTTCTCACCGACGCCGCCGACGACTACGAGGCCGCGCTCAGGGAGATCGACAGGCTGCGACAGGATCTGCAGACGGCCGAAACGCAGCTCGGCGAGCACCGCGAGCGCGAGACGAACCTCCGCAACACGCTGCTCACCGCCCAGCGGGTGGCCGATCAGATTCGCGAGAACGCGGGCAAGGAAGCCGAAGTGCTCCTCCGCGACGCCGACACGCGGTCCACGGCCATGCTCAAGGACGCGGAGCTGCGGTCGACGACACTGACGAGCGAGGCGGAAGCGAAAGCCCACACGCTGTCGAGCACGGCGGAAGTCCGCAGCCTCGCCCTCACGTCCGACGCCGAGACGCGCGCCGCGGCGACACTACGCGACGCACAGGCCCACGCCGACGCCGTCACGCGCGAAGCCGACGCCCGCGCCGAGTCCACCACGCGCGACGCGCAGCTCCGGTCGCAGGCCACGCTGGCCGACGCCGAGACCCGCGCACAGGCGCTCATCACCGACGCTCAACTGCGCGCCGACGCGACGTACGCCGATGCGCAACTGCGCGCTGACGCGATGCTGAAGGACGCGCAGGCCCGCGTGGACCTCCTGCTGCAGAAGGCCAACGCGCGCCTCGACGAGCTGGAGCACGCGGTGGGCGAGATGCGGCTGCGCAAGCGCGACGTGGAAGGCACGCTGGAGCAGTCGATCGCGTCGCTGACGTACGCGCTGGAGTTCGTGCGCACGCAGGAGTCGCGCGACGACAAGGTGCGGATGCTGCGCCCGCGCGTCAACGAGCAGAACGTCGACGTGCCACGCGCCCAGGGCGGCGAGACCGCCATGCTGGGCTGATCGCCGGCGATGTTCCGCAACCTGATCCGGCTCGTCGTCCTGGCAGTGATCGTCCATGCGGCGGTCAAGGTGGTGCCCGTGTTCTGGCACTACGTGCAGTTCAAGGACGCCGTCACGGAAGTGGCCAGTTATCCCGGGCGACGCACGCCAGAGCAACTGCGCGATCGCGTGGTGCAGCTGGCCGCCGAGCACCAGGTGCCGATCGGGGCGAAGGATGTCGCGGTGAAGCTCGAAGCGAACCGCGCCTTCGTCACCACGGCCTGGACGGCGCAGCTCGAGTACCTGCCCGCCCGCTTCTATCACTACGACTTCGTCGTCGACGTCGAAGGCAGGCCGGAGCGGTTCAACGGGTTCTAGTGGATCTGCTTCCCCATCCGCGACCAGCGGGTCTTGGTGACAAAGCCCGTCACGCTCGAGAAGAGCTGTTCGAGGCCCGGGCGCTCGTAGTCGGCGGCGTCGCTCTCGAACGACCAGTACACCACCAGCGCGCGGCCCTTCACGTATGACTGCGGCAGGAAGCCCCAGTACCGGCTGTCCTGCGAGTTGTCGCGGTTGTCGCCCATCACGAAGAGGTGTCCGTCGGGCACCGTGACAGGGCCGTAGGTCTCGCGCTTGTCGTACGCCGTCACTTCACCATCGGGACGCGGCGGCAGGAGGTAGTGGACGTACGGCTCGTCGAGCGGCGTGCCGTTGATGTGGATCTTCTTGTGCCGCATCTCGAGCGTCTCGCCGGGCAGGCCGATCACGCGCTTGATGAAGTCGCGCTCCGGATCCTCGGGAGACTTGAAGACCACCACGTCGCCGCGCCGGTACTCGCGGATCGGCAACAGCGCCTTCTCGAACGTCGCCGGCGCGAACAGGAACTTGTTCACCACCAGGTGATCGCCGATGAGGAGGTTGTTCTCCATCGATCCGCTGGGGATCTTGAACGCCTGGAAGCACCACGTCCGCACGAACAGCGCCAGGATGACGGCGATGACGATGGACTCGAAGTACTCGCGGGCCGTGGACTTCGGCGTGCCGGCTGCGTTCATGCGTCAGTGCCCACTTTCAGGACTGCGAGGAAGGCTTCCTGCGGGATCTCCACGCGGCCGACGCGCTTCATCCGTTTCTTGCCTTCCTTCTGCTTCTCGAGGAGCTTCCGCTTGCGCGAGATGTCGCCGCCGTAGCACTTGGCGAGCACGTTCTTGCGGATCGCCTTCACCGACTCGCGCGCGATGATGCGCCCGCCGATCGCCGCCTGGATCGCCACCTCGAACATCTGGCGCGGGATGAGCTCGCGCATCTTCGCGGCCAGCAGGCGCCCGCGCGCGTACGCCGTGTCGCGGTGCACGATGATCGAGAGCGCATCGACCGGCTCGCCGTTGACGAGGATGTCGAGCTTGACGAGCGGTGAGTCCCAGTAGCCCGTGACGTGATAGTCGAGCGACGCGTAGCCGCGCGACACCGTCTTCAGGCGATCGTAGAAGTCGAGCACGACCTCGTTGAACGGCAGCTCGTACGTGATCACCACGCGGCCCGACGTCATGTACTCGATGTTCTTCTGCGAGCCGCGCTTCTCCTGACACAACTGCAGGATGCCGCCCACGTACTCGGCCGGCGTGATGATCGTCGCCGTGATGATCGGCTCTTCGAACCGCGAGACGCGGCCCGCCTCGGGCAGCTTCGACGGGTTGTCCACCTCGTGGACCTCGCCGTCGGTGGTCGTCACGCGATAGAGCACGCCCGGCGCCGTCGTCACGAGGTCGACGTCGAACTCGCGCTCCAGACGCTCCTGCACGATCTCCATGTGCAGGAGACCGAGGAAGCCGCAGCGGAACCCGAAGCCGAGCGCCGCCGACGTCTCGGGTTCGAACGCGAACGCCGCGTCGTTCAGCTTCAGCTTCTCGAGCGCGTCTCGCAGCTCCGGGTACTGATGGCCCTCCACCGGGTACAACCCGGCGAATACCATCGGCTTCATCTCCTGGAAGCCCGGGAACGGTTCGGCGGTCGGGTGCGCGGCGCTCGTGATCGTGTCGCCGATCTGCGCGTCGCCGAGGCGCTTGATGTTGGCGATCACGAAGCCGACCTCGCCCACGCCGAGGCTCTCGACCGGCTGCGGCTTGGGCGAGAAGATGCCGACCTGATCGATGTCGTACGACTGGCCGTTGATCATCATCGTCACCTTCATGCCGGCGCGGATGCTGCCGTCGATGACGCGGATCTGGACGAT
>CAYRAE010000395.1:0-3756 GCA_964422175.1 uncultured Luteitalea sp.
CATGCCGCGCGATGGTCACACATCGACATCGGATCGACAACACGCGTCGATCCCGTCAGCGCACTGCGACAGGCGTGAGTCGCGCGCCGCGCAGTCATTGCAGGGGCGACCCCTTGTGGTCGCCCGCTATCGCTGCCCGCAGGCTCGATCGCGAACTGGACGACGAGCTCCGGTTCCACATCGACGCGCGCATCCGTGAACGCGTCGCGGGCGGGATGACGCACGAGATGGCGAGCACGCACGCGCGTCCGTTCCGGTACACTGCCTCGTGCCGCGTTTCAAGCTGCTGATCGAATACAACGGTACGCGCTACTCGGGGTGGCAGATCCAGCGCAACGCGCGGACGGTGCAGGGCGATCTGCTGGAAGCCGTCCACACGGTCACGGGTCGGCGCGACAAAGTGGAGCTGTACGGCGCGGGGCGCACCGATGCCGGCGTGCATGCGCTCGGGCAGGTGGCGCACCTCGATGTGGCCACGTCGATCCCACCGGCCACGCTCCTGACGCGGCTCAACGAGGCGCTCCCGTCCGACATCAACATCCTCGACGTCAGGATCGCGAACCACCGCTTCCACGCCAGGCACGACGCGATAGCGCGTCGTTACCTGTATCGCGTCAGCCGGCGCCGTACCGCCTTCGAGAAGCCGTTCGTGTGGTGGGTGCGCGATCGTATCGACGTCGAGGCGATGCGCCGAGGTGCGGCGAGCTTCGTCGGCCGACTCGATTTCGAGGCGTTCTCGGACGACGATGCCAGCGAGAAGAGCACGCGCGTCCAGGTGGACACCGTCGACATCGTCGAGGACGGACACCTGATCCTGATCCGCGTCACGGGGTCGCACTTCCTGTGGCGAATGGTGCGCCGCATGGTCGGTGTCCTCGTCCGCGTCGGCACCGGCGACCTGCGCGAGTCCGACGTCGCCCGCCTGCTCCGGAGCGATGGCACGGACGTCGCCAGGCTGACGGCACCCGCCTCGGGCCTGTTCCTGGAGGACGTCGTGTACAGGGACCGCAACAATGCCGAATGCCGAATGCCGAATGCCGAACGACGAGTGACGAGTGACGAATGACGGCATCGCAACAGCGGTCGGGCCCGGAGGGCCGACCCTGCCTACCGCCGCAGTGGGTATACCGCCACAGTCGGTAGGGCCGGCTCTCCGAGCCCGGCCCTGCACTCCGTCCTCCTCCCTCATTTAGACTATCGCCGTGACCGTCGTCTGTCTGGCCAGCTATTTCAAGGGCAACGAGTTCCTTCGCCAGTTACGGCAGCGCGGGTGCCGCGTGGTGCTCGTCATCAAGGAGAAGCTGCGCGACGAGGAATGGGCGCACGAGGCCATCGACGAGGTGCTGACCGTCCACAACAGTGCGACGGCCGACCACTTCGTCGAGGCCGTCTCCGAGTTCGCCAGGCACAATCGTGTGGCCCGCATCGTGGCACTCGAGGAGTACGACGTGATGCACGCGGCGATGATCCGCGAGCACCTGCGCATCCCCGGCATGGGCACGACCACGGCGCGCCTGTTCCGCGACAAGCTGGCCATGCGCGTGAAGGCGTTCGGCGCCGGCATCCGCGTGCCGGCATTCGTCCACGTGCTGAACTACGACGAGATCCGCGGCTACATGGAATCGGTCCCCGCCCCGTGGGTCCTCAAGCCGCGGTCGGACGTGTCCGCGGTCGGCATCCAGAAGCTGCACGAGCCGGAGCTGGTATGGCGCGCGATTGACGCGCTCGACGCGCGGCCGGTGGTCGGTGAGCGCTCCACGCATTACCTGCTCGAACGCTTCGTCCCGGGTGATGTGTTCCACGTCGACTCGCTCGTCGAGAACGGCACCGTCATCTTCGCCGGCGTGAACCGCTACTGGCGTCCACCGATGGAGGTCGCGCACAACGGCGGCGTGTTCATCACCAACACCGTGCGCCGCGGGTCCGGCGAGGAGCGCACCCTCCTCGACATGAATCGTGCGCTGCTCTCCGCGCTCGGTTTCATTCGCGGCGCCACGCACGCCGAGTTCATCCGCGGACACGACGGCGAGTTCTACTTCCTCGAAGTGGCGGGCAGAGTGGGCGGCGCGTACATCGCCGACTCACTGGAGGCCGCAACGGGCGTCAACGTGTGGCGCGAGTGGGCCAACCTCGAGATCGGTGGCGGCGAGACGCCGTACACGCTCCCGCCGCAGCGTGAGGACTACGGCGGTGTCGTGCTCGCGCTGGCGCGCCAGGAGTGGCCCGATACCAGCGGCTACACGGATTCCGAGGTCGTCCTCAGGCCCGTCAGGCGTCACCACGCCGCCCTCGTCGTCGGATCGCACGACTACGACCGCGTGCAACATCTCCTCGGCGAGTACGCGCGGCGTTTCGAACACGACTTCCTCGCCGTCCTCCCGCCGATGGAACGGCCGCCGACCTGACGTACGCGCACCGCATGGTCCGTTTCGTCTCCTTCACCGCCGTCGCCACCGTCACCATCGTCCTGCTGATCGGCCTCTCATCTGTCGGCTGCGCGCAGGACCACGCGATCGTCGACGCGACACAGGCACCGGCGCCCCAGGACGCGTCGACCGACGTCGCACCATCCACGCCTTACGATGTCGATGCGCTGCCGGACGATGCGTACGGGCAACTCGTGCGTTACGGCAGAGACCTCGCGATCCGTACGTTCGCGCACATCGGGCCTGAAGTCAGCGATCCGGCCATGCGATATGCCGGCAACAACATGGCCTGCACGTCGTGTCACCAGGGCCTCGGCACCAAGGCGTTCGCGATGTCGTGGGTAGGCGTGTCCGCGACATTCCCGCAATACCGTGCGCGTGAAGACGCGATCAGTACGCTCGACGATCGCATCAACGGCTGTCTGGAGCGAAGCATGGCCGGCAAGGCCCTGCCAGCCGGAAGTCGCGAGATGAAGGCCTTCCTCGCGTACATGCACTTCCTCTCAGCCGGCGTCCCCGTCGGCAGTCGGCCCGACGGACTGGGCCTGCCACGGTTCGCGCCGCCCGCTCGACGCGCGGATCCTGACGCAGGCAAGGTGGTGTATCAGGATCGCTGCGCGCTCTGTCACGGCCCGGAGGGCGCCGGCCTTCCCGCCGGACCGCCCGGCACGGCGAGCGGCTATGTCTTCCCGCCGCTCTGGGGCCCAGACTCGTTCAACGACGGCGCCGGCATGGCACGACTGCTGATGGCGTCGGCCTTCATCAAGACCAACATGCCGCTCGGTGCACGGCACGGCGCGCCCGTGCTCACCGACGACGAGGCGTACGACGTGGCGGCGTTCGTCCTGAGCCATCCGCGTCCGCGCAAGTCGCATCTCGATCGCGACTTCCCCGCGCGCTGGAACAAGCCCGTCGACAGCGCGTTCCCGCCGTACGTGGACGAGGCGCCCGCCGACCAGCACAAGTACGGTCCGTTCCAGCCGCTGCAGGAGAAGATGAAGGCGCTGCGCGACGCGCGCTGACGCGCGTCAGTCCTCGACGTAGTCGAGGTCCTTGCCGAACGTCTCTTCGAGACCCGACAGCGCGACGAAGCTGATCGCCAGCGCGATCACGCCCACGATGAGCGCGCTGTACACCACGCCCACCTGCGGACGCAGCCAGCCGACTGACGAGGTCAGGAGCACGACAGACCCGCGCACGACGTTGGGTACCGTGGTGGTGGCCGTGGCGCGGATGTTCGTGCCGAACTGTTCCGACGCCACCGTGACGAACACCGCCCAATAGCCGGCGCCGAACCCGAGCGCGACGCAGAGCGCGTAGAAGGCGTTCA
>CAYRAE010000396.1:0-3748 GCA_964422175.1 uncultured Luteitalea sp.
GCGCCTGCGGCGGCACGCCGCCACCGCCCGAGTTCGACCTCGTCGTGCGCGGAGGCTCGCTGCTCGACGGCACCGGCGCTCCTGCCGTGCGGGCCGACGTCGGGGTGCAGGGCGACAGAATCGTGGCCGTGGGTGACCTTGCCAACCGCGGGGCGCTCGAGATCATCGACGCGACGGGCCTCACCGTGGCGCCCGGGTTCATCGACACGCAAGGACAGTCGGGCCGCCTGCTGCTCGAGGACGGCGCGGGGGCGAGTCACATCCTGCAAGGCATCACGTCCGAGATCATCGGCGAGGGGAGTACGCCCGCATTGTGGGACGCCGGGTCGGCCGACCACGAGTTCCTCACGCGTCTCGGCCTCACCGCTGACTGGACTGGCGTCGACGGCTTTCTCGAGCGACTCGCGTCGCGCGGCATCACCATCAACGTGGGAACGCTGGCGCCACTGAACCAGTTGCGCGCCGACGTCGTCGGCATGGCCGATCGTCCTGCGACGTCCGATGAGATGGCCGAGATGCAGCAGCGGCTGGATCGCGCGATGCGCGACGGTGCGTTCGGGCTCTCGAGCGCGCTCATCTATCCGCCGGGCTCGTACGCATCGACGGACGAGATCGTGACGCTCGCAAAGACTGCCGCCGCGCATGGCGGTCGCTACGTGTCGCACATCCGCGGCGAAGGCGACAGGCTCGACACGGCACTCGACGAGGCCATCACCATCGGCGAACGTGCGGCGATCCCCGTGGTCGTCTTCCACCTGAAGATCGCCACGAAGGCGAAGTGGAAGACGATGCCGGCGGTCGTGGCGCGGATCGAGCAGGCACGGGCGCGCGGGATCGACGTGTCGGCAACGGCTTACCCGTATCCCGTGGCGGGGACGAGTCTCGACGCATGTCTGCCAGACTGGGTCCACGATGGCGGCGAGAAGGCGATGCTGACGCGGCTCGCCAATCCGGCGCTCCGAGCGCGGATCCGCCGCGAGATCGAGCGCGGCCACGACGGCTGGGAAAACTTCCTGCGTGCGGCAGGCTTCGACGGCGTCACCATCTCCGCCGTGAAAGAGGGAGGAGATACGTCCGTGGTCGGCCTCTCGCTTGCCGAGATCGCGCGCCGACGCGGGCAGCCGGAGTGGGACGTCTTCTTCGATCTGCTCATCGCGCACGAGGGTCGCGTGTCGGCCCTCTACGCGCTCATGGATGAAGACGATGTACGGACGGTGCTGACGCAGCCGTGGGTGAGCATCGGCAGCGACTCGGGGGCGCAGCCGGACTCGGGCCCGCTCGCCATCGGCCGGCCACACCCGCGGGGGTTCGGATCGTTCCCGCGCGTGCTCGGTCGCTACGTTCGAGACGAAGGGCTGGTGCCGCTGCCCGAGATGGTGCGGCGGATGACGAGCGGCGCGGCCGCGCAGATGGGTATCCGCGATCGCGGTACGCTGACCTCGGGCGCGTTGGCCGACATCGTGGTCTTCGATCCGGCAACGATCGTCGATCGCGCCACGTTCGAGCAGCCGCGGCAGTACCCTTCGGGGGTGATGGCAGTGGTGGTGAACGGTGTGACAACGGTGCGCGATGGCGCGCTCACGGGCAGGCGTGCGGGCCGACCGCTGCTGGGCCCCGCCGTGACGTCGCGGCAGGAGGTATCGCGATGAGTGATGCAGCGCACGCCGACGCGCACGTCGCCGTCCGGACGACGCCAGGACGACGACGCGTGGTGATCGTCGGTGGCGGGTTCGGCGGGCTCCAGGCGGCGCGGGCGTTCCGCTGGGCCGACGTGGACGTCGTCCTCGTCGACAGGCGCAACCATCACGTCTTCCAGCCGCTGCTGTATCAGGTGGCCACGGCGGGTTTGTCGCCCGGCGACATCGCCTCGCCGATCCGCTGGATCCTGCGACGGCAGCACAACGTGCAGGTGTTGCTCGGCGAAGCCCTTCGCGTGGATGGCGCCGCGCGCGTGTTGCATCTCGACGTCGGCCGTATCACCTACGACGCACTGATCATCGCGACGGGCGCGACGCACGCGTATTTCGGTCATGACGACTGGCAGTCGCATGCACCGGGCCTCAAGACGCTCGAAGACGCCGGACTCATCAGGCGCCGGCTGCTGCTGGCGTTCGAGGAGGCCGAGCGCACGACGGACCTCGCGGAACGTGCCAGCCGGCTGACGTTCGTGATCGTCGGGGGCGGTCCGACGGGCGTCGAACTGGCTGGCGCGCTCGCCGAACTCGCGAACCACTCGCTCGCGCGGGACTTCCGCAGCATCGATCCGAGCACGGCACGCGTGCTGCTGATCGAAGCAGGACCGCACATCCTCGGGACGTTCCCGGAGGACTTGCGTGCGAAGGCACTGGTGTCGCTCCAGCGTCTTGGCGTGAAGGTGCGCACGGAGACGCCGGTGGTGGGCATCGACGCGACTGGAGTGGATCTGGCCGGTGGCGAGCGCATCGACGCGGCGACGGTGTTGTGGGCCGCTGGCGTGGCGGCATCGCCCCTCGGTCGCACGCTCGGCGTACCCGTGGATCGCGTGGGGCGGGTCATGGTCGAGCCTGACTTGACGGTGCCCGGCTGTCCAGACGTGTATGTCGTGGGCGATCTCGCATGCGTCGAACAGGATGGTCGGCCGCTCCCGGGTGTGGCGCAGGTGGCCATGCAGGAGGGCGCGCATGCCGTCGAGAACATCCTCAGGCGCTTCGGCAACCAGCCGCCGCGGCCGTTCCGCTATCACGACCTCGGTAACCTCGCCACGATCGGCAGGCATTCCGCGATCGCCGAT
Source organism: uncultured Luteitalea sp. (assembly GCA_964422175.1). Lineage (GTDB taxonomy): Bacteria > Acidobacteriota > Vicinamibacteria > Vicinamibacterales > Vicinamibacteraceae > Luteitalea. The sequence goes on from CAYRAE010000396.1 coordinate 2,771, forward strand.
TTCGGTGGACGCTGGCGGTTCGCCGGAGCGTTCGCGTGGTGGCTGTGGCTCTTCATCCACGTTCTCAAGCTGACCGGCTTCCGCAACAGGGTCGCGGTTCTCATCCAGTGGGCATGGGCCTACCTCACGCAACAGCGGGGCATCCGCCTCATCACCGGCCACGATCCCGGGGACGCGCCGCCGCCGTCCTGATCGCCGTCGCGGCGCTCACGTTCGTCGTGCCCCTTCCGGTGCCGCTGCTGCGACTCTGGCGAGCGGCGTACGCCGTCACGCAGCCTGCTGTGTCGTGGACCACGTCGTGGTTGCCCCTCGCCGCGCTCGACGTCCTGATCGTCGCCGGGATGGCCTGGACGGTCTGGCGTCTGTTCGCGCGGCGTGGTCGGACGAGTGTCGCGGCGGCACTCGTCACCGTCTTGTCACTGGTCGCCGCCGGCTGGTTGTGGTTCCTGGTCAGTTGGGGATGGCACTACCAGGTGCCGACGCTCGAAGCGCGCCTGGACGTGTCGGCGGCCGATCTGTCTCCCGTGCGCGGCGAGTCGTTCGCGCGCGCCAGCGTCCAGCAGGCCAACGCCCTGCACGCCGAGGCGCATCGCATCGGCTGGCCCGATCGCGCAACCCTCGCCCGCACCCTGTCACCGCGTCTCGCCGCGGTGCTGCCGGCGCTTGGCGTGACGCGCCAGCCATGGCTCCCTCGACCGCGTCGGACGATGATCGATGGGTACTTTCGCGCGGCGGGCATCGACGGGATGACCAACCCGTTCGGGCTGGAGGTGCTGCTCAACTCACGTGTGCTGCCGATGGAACTGCCGGCGCTCGCGGCGCATGAGTACGCGCACCTCGCGGGTTTCGCCGACGAATCCGACGCCAGCGTGGTGGCCTGGCTGGCGTGCCAGACGGGTGAGGCGCCGCTGCGCTACAGCGCGGCGCTCGCCGTGCTGCCGCACGTGCTCGCTGGCTTGCCGCGTGAGCGACAGGTGG
>CAYRAE010000397.1:0-2272 GCA_964422175.1 uncultured Luteitalea sp.
TTCTCCGCCGCCGAGATCACCAGGCATCTCGGCGTCTCCGCGGATCGCATCCACGTGGTGCCGCTGGCCGTCGACTATCTCGACGCGCCCCCCGTTCCGCAGGCGCCAGCTGCCGCGGTCCCTGTCGTGTTGTTCGTCGGCTCGATCTTCGAGCGTCGCCACCTGCCGCTGCTGATCGAGGGCGCCGCTCTCGCCCGGAAGCGCATCCCGGGGTTGCGTCTCGACGTGATCGGCGAGAACCGTACGTCGCCGCGCCAGGACCTCGAACGGATCGCCTGCGATGCCGGCGCGGGCGACCTGTTGCGTCTGCGCGACTATGTGTCCGACGCGGACCTGGCCGACGCGTACGCGTCAGCCGGCGTCTTCGCGTTCCTCTCCGAGTACGAAGGCTTCGGCCTGACGCCGCTCGAAGCCATGCGCAACAGGCTGCCCACCATCGTGCTCGACACGCCCGTCGCCCGCGAGGTGTACGCAACGGCTGCCACATACGTCCCGCCCGGCAATGCGCAAGCCGTTGCCGACGCGTTGACGCGCCTCATCGAGGATCCCGTCGAACGAGCCGCACGCATCGCGGCGGGCGACGCGCTCGTCGCCGGCTACGAGTGGAACGATGCTGCACGGCGGACATGGGACGTGCTGGTGGCGGCGGGCGGCCAACCCACGCCCGGTCACGACGTGGAGCGCCCCGCGTGAAGGCCTCGCTCTCGATCGTCGTGGTCACCTTCAATGCACAGGCAGACGTGCTCGCCTGCCTTGCGTCGGTGCATGCGTCTCCCCCTGAGCGGGAATGGGACCTGATCGTGGTGGACAACGCTTCGTCTGACGGCACGCCGGATGCCGTCGCGAGCGCATGGCCGCAGGTCGATGTGGTCCGTCTCCCCACCAATGTCGGGTTCGCGGCCGCCAACAACATCGGCATCAGGCGAACGCGCGGCGATCTCGTGCTGCTCCTGAACAGCGACACGCTCGTGGGTACCGGCCAGCTCGACGCGCTGTGTGACGCGCTGGAGGCGACGCCGGATGCTGCGGTAGCGGGTCCCTCCCTGCTCGATGGCAACGGCGTGCAGGAGTTGTCGTATGGGCCCATGATCTCCCCGCTCGGGGAGATCCGACAGCAGGTGCGGCAGTGGGCATTGGACAGCGGCCCCACCTGGCTGTGCCGGCGCATGGTCGCGGCGATGCGACGACGGCAGTACGTCGATTGGGTCAGCGGCGCCTGCCTGCTGGTGCGGCGGACCGCCGCCGAGCATGTGGGGCTCCTCGACGAGCGGTACTTCATGTACTGCGAGGATGTCGATTTCTGCGCGTCGCTGCGAGCGGCCGGCCATCGAATCCTGTACGCGCCCGACGTCGAGGTCACGCACCTTCGCGGCCGCTCGCGCGCCACGGCGCCGGCGGCAACCCAGCGGCACTATCGCGCCAGCCAGCTCGCCTTCTATCGCAAACACCACCCGCGCTGGGTCCGCGCCCTCCAGTGGTACCTCACCCTTCGCGGCCGCCGCACCGGCTGACGTCCGTGCGCTCCATCCGTTCAACGCCTGAAGGATGGAGGCCGGGTTTTCACCCCCTGGCACCTCCGGTTGCCGGTTGCCCGATGCCGATTGCCGGACTCTCTGAATGCTAGACTCGCCGAACGAATGCGTGTGGCGATCGACATCCGGAAACTGCGCGACTACGGCATCGGCACGTACGTCCGCAACATCGTCACGCACATCCCGACGCTGGACTCCGACAACGAGTACGTCCTCATCAGCCGGCCCGACGACATCGAGTTCACGCGGACGCTCGGACCGAATGTACGAGGTGTGATCAGCACGGCCGGCAACTATTCCCTGCGTGAGCAGCTGTCGGTTCCCGCGATCGTGCGGCGAGAGAAGGCCGATGTCTTCCACGCCCCGCACTACGTGCTGCCGCCGCTCGTGACGTGCCCGTCGGTCGTGACGATCCACGACTGCATCCATCTGATGTTCCCGCAGTACCTGCCCAACCGGCTGGCATACACGTATGCGCGCACGTTCATGTGGACGGCCACGCACCGCGCCGCGCACGTGCTGACCGTGTCCGAAGCGTCAAAACGCGACATCCTGCGCTTCTTCCGCATCCCGCCGGACAAGATCACCGTCGCCTACAACGCGATCGACGAGCGCTTCGACACCGCGCCGGCCGATGAGGACATCGCGCGCGTGCAGCAGCGCTTCCAGCTGAACGATCCGTTCATCCTCTACGTGGGCAACATCAGGCCGCACAAGAATCTGGAGCGCCTCATCGAGGC
>CAYRAE010000397.1:2372-3745 GCA_964422175.1 uncultured Luteitalea sp.
TCGGCGCCGCGCTCATGCGGCCCACGATGGCGGCGTTTGCCGCGTGGGACCGCGCAACGAGTGGGCGTCCTGACCGCTATCTCGCCAATTCTCAACACGTTGCACGGAGAATTGCCTCGCACTATAATCGACCGGCGGCTGTGGTCCACCCTCCGGTCGATACCGTGTACTACGCGCCGGATCCGGAGGTGCGTCGTGAGCGCGCGCTCGTGGTATCGGCGCTGGTGCCGTACAAGCGGGTGGACGTCGCCATTCGCGCCTGCCAGCTCGCGGGCATGCCGTTGACCATCGTTGGTCAGGGTCCTGAAGAACGGGCGCTGCGGGCGATGGCGGGTGCCGATGTGGAGTTCGCAGGCGCCGTGACGGATGAGGCGGTCCGTCAGTACTACCGGTCGGCGTCGATGGTGTTGATGCCGGGCGAGGAAGATTTCGGCATCGTGCCGGTAGAAGCACAGGCGTGCGGCACACCTGTCGTGGCACTGGGCCGCGGTGGCGTCACCGAGACGGTCCTCGACGGCGAGACAGGCGTGCTCACCGGTGAGGGGGCAGAGGCGTTGGCGGCCGGCATCAGAAAGGCCGCGGCAATGTCGTGGTCCGTAACGACGTGCCGGGAGCAGGCCGAGCGGTTCTCGGCGGAGCGGTTCGTGACGAACATGACCGAGGCAGTCAAGAACCTGATGGGGGCCGCCCCCACGGACGTGCGATGGTGAGGCGCCACGCGCGGCTCCTCGCCGCCGCTCACGTGCTGGCAGACGGGCTGGCCGGTGTTGTCGCCTTCCTGCTCGCCTACGGGATCCGCTTCCACTCCGGTTTGATCGCCGTCACCAAGGGCTATCCGCCCTTCTCGCAGTATCTCTGGCTGGCCCCGCTCGTGGGCCTGCTCGTGCCGTTCGCGTTCCACCTGCACGGCGTCTACCGGCTCCGGCGCGGGCGGTCGCGCATCGACGACTTCTTCGGCGTCCTGGTCGGCAGCGTCCTGGCCGTGGTGCTCGGCGTGGTGACCACGCTGTACGTCCAGACCTACTACGTCCCCGATCAACTCAAGGACCGCGGGGCCTTCGAAGTCAGCCAGTTGGTGTGGGGCTTGTTCCTCGCCATCAACGTCGCGCTCACCTTCCTGATCCGTGTCGCCGTCCGCGAGTGGCTCGAGCGCCGCTGGCGTGCGGGTGTCGGCCTGAAGCGCGTCCTCGTTGCGGGCGCCGGCGATCTCGGACGCCTCGTCGTCGATCGCATCCTCGAACACAGGGAACTGGGCCTCAAGGTCGTCGGCTTCGTGGACGACAGGGCCGAGGGTGGAGCGCATCTCGGCTATCGGGGATTGCCGCTGCTCGGCACGCTCGAGGAAACGCAGGACATCCTGCAGCGCGAGAAGG
>CAYRAE010000398.1:0-3743 GCA_964422175.1 uncultured Luteitalea sp.
AGTCTGTCGAAGCCTGTCGGGCCCAGCCAGTTCGACACGCGTCGCGCGACGGCCGACGCGAGCCGGAACAGGCGCGGGTGCGTGGCGAGGAGCCGGAATACGTGTAAGCCATCGCCGACCCATCGAGGCGTGTGGCCGCCGGCCTCCGCGTCGGCACGCAGCGAGAGGAGCATGCGCGGGATGTCGATGCGGACGGGACAGGCGTCCTTGCATGCGCCGCACAGGCTGCTCGCCTGCGGCAGTTCGGCCCACGGATCAAGTCCGAATGCACCCGGCGTGTACACGGCGCCGACGGGCCCCTGGTAGACGCTGCCGTACGCGTGTCCGCCGATCTCCTGATAGACCGGACAGACGTTGAGACAGGCTCCGCACCTGATGCAGTACAGAATCTCTTCGAGCTCCGTGCGCAGCAGGCGTGAGCGGCCGTTGTCCACGATCACGACGTGCAGGTCGGACGGCCCATCGGGATCGCCCGCGCGGCGCGGCCCGGTGATGACGTTCGTGTACACCGTCAGCGGCTGCCCCGTGGCGCTGCGCGCGAGGAGTCGCAGGGCTTGAGCGAGATCCGCGGCCGTGGGCACGATGCGCTCGAGTCCCAGCAGCGCCACGTGCAGCCGCGGCACCGTGGTCGAGAGCCGGCCGTTGCCTTCGTTCTCGATGAGGCACAACGAGCCCGTCTCGGCCACGGCGAAGTTCACGCCGCTGATGCCCATGTCGGCGGCGAGGAACTCGGCGCGCAGCATGCGTCGCGCGAACGCCGTCATCTCGGGGATGTCCGCGACCTCCGCGTCGGTCGCGTGCAGCTCGCGCCTGAACGTCTCGGCCACCTGTTCGCGTGTCTTGTGGATGATGGGCGCGATGATGTGCGACGGCACGTCGCCATCGAGCTGCACCACGTATTCGCCGAGATCGGTCTCCACCACCCGCATGCCCTCGGCTTCGAGCGCGTGGTTGAGCAGGATCTCCTCGGACACCATCGACTTGCCCTTCACCACGCGCTGCACGTCGTGCGTGCGCGCCAGGTCGACGACCAGGCGTGTCGCAGCGGCGGCGTCGGCAGCGAAGTGGACGTGGGCGCCAGTGGCCGTGGCTGCCGCGACGAACTGGTCGAGATAGCGACCGAGGTGCGCGATGGTGTGCGCGCGAACCTGGCGCACGTGATCGCGCGTGGCGTCGCCGTCGGACATGGCGCCGAACGCCGTGCGGCGCGCGTCCACCATGCGTCCCGTCGCGCGATCGAGCGCGATCTGCAGGTTGGCGTCGGCGATGGCCTGCGTCGCTCGCCTGTGGAACGGCAGCGGCGAAACGTCCACCCCCGCCGCAAGACTCCGGTTGCCGACCGTGCTGTCCCGGTGCCCGGTGCCTGGTGCCCGGTGCCCGGCCCTGTCACTCATCACTCCCGGCCCCCGAGCACGTCGGCGATGTGGCGCACGCGCACCGGTTGTCGGCGTCTGTCGAGGCCGCCCTGCATGTGCATGGCGCAGCTCACGTCGGTCACCACGATCGTGTCGGCGCCAGACGCGGCGATCTGGCGACATTTCCTGTCCAGCATCGCGCCGGAGATGTCGGGCAGTTTCACCGCGAACAGGCCGCCGAATCCGCAGCACGTGTCGGCTTCAGGCAGTGGCACGACGTGCGCATCGCCGACGCCCGCGAGCAGCTGCCGCGGCTGCCTGTCGATGCCGACGCCGCGCAGGCCGTGACAGCACGCGTGATACGCGAGCGTGCCGTGAGCGGCGCACGGGATGGCCGCGACGCCAAGCACGTCCACGAGGAACTGCGTGAACTCGAACGTGCGCGCCGCGAGTGCCCGCGCGCGCTCGGCCCACGCAGGGTCGCCGGCGAGGAGGGCCGGCGCCTGGTGGACGAGCATGTCGGTACACGATCCGGACGGCACGACGACAGGCGCCGGATCCCGTTCGAGCAGCGCGATCGTGTACCGCGCCATCGCCGTCGCATCGTCTCGCGCCCCGGCATTGCACGCGGGCTGTCCGCAGCACGTCTGATCCGGCGGGACGACGACCTCGAGACCCTGGCCCTCGAGCACGCGCACCATCGCCTCGGCCGTGTGGGGCGAGAAGTGATCGACAAGGCAGGTGACCAGCACCTGCACGCGCGTGGGCCTGCTCTCGGAAGCCGCAGTCATGACTGCGGCCGATTATGGATCGCCGCGACGCACGTCCTCCGTTGCCGAGCGGGCCGGCTCTCCGAGCCCGGCCGTCCGGTTGCCGGCCGTCCGGTTGCCGGTTGCCGGTTGCCGGTTGCCGGTTGCCGGATCCTCATGACACTCTCTCCCCGTGACTGCTGCTTCTTCTTCGCCGTTCCGTTGGGGCATCCTCGGCGTTGCCCGGATCAACCGCGCGCTCGTGGGGCCGTTGGCCTCCAACGGGCACGAACTGCTGGCCGTGGCGTCGCGCACGCTCGAACGCGCACGCACGTACGCCGACGAGCAGGGCATCCCGCGCGCGTACGGCAGCTACGAGGCGTTGTTGGCCGACTCCGATATCGATGCCGTCTACATCCCTGTGCCGCACTCGCTGCACGTGGAGTGGGCCGCCAAAGCCGCCGCGGCAGGCAAGCACGTGCTGGTGGAGAAGCCCATCGCGCTCGAAGGCGACGGCGTGCGCACCCTTCAGGCGGCGGCGCGCGAACACGGCGTGGTGATCACCGAGGCATACATGTATCGGCACCATCCGCTCGTGGCGCGGGCGCGCGAGCTGGCGCACGACGGCACGATCGGCCGCCTGCAGGGCGTGCGCGGCACGTTCTCGTTCGTGCTGAATCGGCCGAACGATACGCGCCTCAATCCCGAGCACGGCGGCGGGAGCCTGTGGGACGTCGGCTGCTATCCCGTGTCGTTCGCGCGCACAATCATCGGGACGCGTCCGCTCTCGGTGACCGCCGCGGCCACATGGTCTCCGGCCAACGTCGATCTCTCGTTCTTCGGCCAGCTGCGTTTCCCCGGCGGCATCGTGGCGCAGGTGCACAGCAGTTTCGAGTCGCCGTTCAAGACCGAGATGGAGATCATCGGCAGCGAAGGACGCCTGCTGATCAGGCATCCGTTCAAGCCCGATCCGGTCGAGACCATCGAGGTGATGAAGGCCGACGAGACGTACAGCGTCACCGTCGAGGGCCCCGCTCTCTATCAGGGTGAAGTCGACGATGTGCGGGAGGCGGCGCGGGCGGGACGCGCCCCGCTCGTGACGCTCGAAGACAGTCTCGACAACACCGACACGCTCGTCGCGCTCGCGGCCGCCGCCCGCAGCGGCACTCCCGTGGAGCTGTCGCAGGTGTGAAGCCAGAGACTCCAGCGTTGCCCCTCGCGGGCGACGAACGTGGTGCGGAGTACCTGTCGGGACAGGTCGTCCGTGTCACGTACCACGACCCCGAGCGCGGATTCTGCGTACTTCGCGTGGATGCGCGCGGGCGTCATGAGCCAGTCGCCGTCGTCGGACACGTCGCACAGGTCGCGGTGGGGGAGCACATCCACGCAACGGGTGCGTGGGTGCTCGACCGCATCCACGGCCAGCAGTTCAAGGCGACGTGGATTCGCGTGTCGCCTCCCGACTCGCCGGAAGGCATCGAGCGCTACCTCGGTTCTGGCCTCATCAAGGGCATCGGCCCGCATCTCGCGCGGCAACTCGTCCATGCGTTCGGCACCGGCGTCTTCGACGTAATCGACAGCGACCCTGACCGCCTGCTCGACATCCCGGGCATCGGCCGCGTGCGTGCCCGCCGGATCG
>CAYRAE010000399.1:0-3717 GCA_964422175.1 uncultured Luteitalea sp.
ACATTGCATGGCCCGGACAGGCGCTCGCCTACAAACTCGGCGAGATCCAGATCCGACGCCATCGCCGCGAGGCGGAGGAGAAGCTGGGCGCGAGGTTCGACCAGCGGCACTTCCACGACATGATCCTCGCGATCGGCTCGGTTCCGCTGCCTGTGCTGGAGGAGCGCGTCGCGCAGTTCATCGCAGATGGCGGCGTGAATCCACCCACGCCCCCCGAGCCCTAGATTCAGAAGCCCGCCCGGGTCAGTCGCGCTTCCGCCTGGCGATGATGTCGTCGATGACGGCGACAGGGACGCCGATCTCGCGCTGCAGGCGTACGCGGTCGCTCTGCAGCCACGCGTAGTAGTCGTCGTCGATCGCCGGCGTCCACTTCGTGCCGTAGGTCTGCGCGAGCGTGTATTTGCCCTCGCGGATGCGCTGGATGCGGAAGGTGTCTGTCAGCCGAACGGACTCCGAGGCGCGGACGACGCGCTCGACCAGGTGCGGCGGGATGAACAGAACGCCGCTCTCGGTGGCGAGCACGACATCGCCCGGCAGGACCACGGCCTCGCCGATGCGGATCGGCGCGTTGATGGAGACCAGCATCATCTCCCTGATGTAGGACGGGTGCCACGCCTTGACCCAGGCGTTGAAGCCCTCGATCTCGCGCATGCCCGCCAGATCGCGCGCCGACCCGAAGAACACAGGGCCGTTGCCCGAGTTCGTGTAGATGGCTTGCGCCAGGTTGTCGCCGATGAGCGTGCCGTCCTTCACCTTGCCGAAGCCGTCGGCGACGTAGACGTCGCGCTTGACCAGCATGTAGATCGGGTACTGGTTCATGGCGCCGCGCAGCCCCTGCTCGGTGGCGCTGGCCTGCATGCGCTTCTCGAGGTCGGGGCTGGCCGGCAGGAAGGCGGCCGTCAGCGCGCGGCCGACCATCTTCCGGTCAGGGTGGATGATCTCCCAGCCACCCTCGTACTTGTTGTGGTACCCGGCAGCGGTCACCGTGCCCCACGCCTCTTCGAGCGAGACGTAGGCCAGGCGGTCGAGCAGCGCGTCGGGCACGAGCGGACGTCCGTACGTGTCGCGTGCGCCCTCCCACTCCTTCGTGTCGAACGCCACGCGGTCGGCAGGCACGAGTTGCACCTGCGCGCGCACCGGCAACACCGTCAGGCCGAGCAGCACGGCGGCCCCGAGAAGTCTCCTCACGGGCACGCTCAGCTCCACAGCCGGTCCCACGACCGCACTTCGTTCCATTCCGGCGTTGGGTCGAAGAATCCCGTACCCGGCACGAGGCTCGCCTTGACGGCCTCCAGATTGAGCTCGAAGCCGAGGCCAGGCCCATCGGGTACGCGCGTGTAGCCCTTGTCGAAGACGCCGGAGGTGTCGCCCGCGACCATGTCGTACCACTTCTTCTCGCCGACCGAGTGGTGCTCCAGCACGCCGAAGTACTGGCTGGCGGCCGCGGCGTGCACCGACGCGTAGAAGCCGATGGGCGACCCCGCGTAGTGGTAGTTCGTCATCACGCCGTGCTCGGAGGCGTAGTCGGTGATGCGCTTGCTCTCGAGGATCCCGCCCGTCGATCCGAGGTCGGGATGCACGATGTCGACGGCGCGCTTGTCGATCAGCGGCTTGAACCCCTCGAGTGAGAAGATGTCCTCCCCCGTCTTGGTCGGCGTCGTCGTTGCGTCAGAGATCTCTTTCCAGTCATCGACGTACATCCAGGGGATCAGATCCTCCATGTACGCGAGCGAGTACTTCTCCATCCGGCGCGCGAGCTTGATCGCCTCGTTCTTGTCGAAGTGTCCGGTGTGGTCGATGCCGAGCTGGATCTCGTAGCCGACGTACTGCCGCATCACCGAGACGTACTCCTCCATGCGGTCGAGGCCCTTCTCGGTGATCTGGATGCGCGTGAACGGGTGCTCGATCTGCCCGTAATCGCCGCGCACGTTCGAGTACTGCGATCGGAGCGCGGGCTCGCCGACGACGGGACCGTAGGCGCGCGTATTGACCAGCAGGCCCTCGCCGTTGCGCAACGCGAGCTCGATCGGCAGGTCCATCTTGAGCGCGGTGTACCCGGCGTCGACGCGCGTGGCCTTCATGCGCTTGCCGAACTCGTGCGGATCGGGGGACGCCGTCGTGTCGGCGTAGAGACGGATGCGGTCGCGGTACCGGCCGCCGAGCATCTGGTAGACGGGCACGCCGTAGGCGCGCCCTGCGAGATCCCACAGGGCCGTTTCCACGCCCGAGACGCCGCCGCCCTGACGGCCGTGATGGCCGAACTGCTTGATGATCTTGAAGATCTTCTCGACGTTGCAGGGGTTCTCGCCCAGGATGCGGCTCTTGAGCATCAGGGCGTATTCCTTCGGCCCCGCGTCGCGGACTTCGCCGTAGCCCGACAGGCCCTGGTTGGTGTCGATGCGGACGATCGGACACCGGAACGGGATGCCCGTGACCTCCGCGATGCGGAGGTCGGTGATCTTCAGTTCCGTGGGAGACGAGGCGCGATTGACCTGTTGGGTGAGGTACTCGATCTCCCGCTCCGTCCGCCAGGGATCGCGTGGAGACGGCGTGCCGAGCGCGCCCAGCGTGAGGCCGCCCATCGTGGCCGCGTTCAGGAACTGACGTCGTGACGGCTCGTGTCCGCCCTGCTTACCAGAGTCCATGGTGCGCTCGTGATGCAGCCGCCGGCGAGATACCGAAGGTTCGTGGTTGCGCCGGGATGGTATCGCCAATCACGTCAGACGTGAACACCATTCCGCGCCCCGCAGGCGTTGAACGCCTGCCGTTGCCAGCCGTCCTCGTCGTCCCCGTCGCGAGCCGTGGCACCAGCGATAGTGTCGACGTTGCCATCCGAGTGCTCGAACGTCTAGAAGGAGGCCTGCGTGGCGCGCGCCGCGCGCATCAGGTGGGCAAGGTACGCGGCGCTGGTGCCCACGCCTGCCGCGAGCACCGTCGATGCCAATCGGATCGACACGACGTCTTCTGCCGCAAGTCCCCACGCGAGCCACGGCACGCCGATCGTCCACAGCACGAAGATGGGCCGCGCGAATCGCGCTGTCGGTAACTCGTTGGCCGCACGCACCGGCGGCTGGCCGTCGAGCGCGGCCATCGCGCGATAGTACGCATACAGCGGCACCAGCCGGCCCTGGATGCCGACGACGATCTGCGCGAGGAATCCGACGAGCCCTGCCACGCCGTAGATCCACGCCACGCGAATCGATTCCGGACCGGACGCAAGCCGCGACAGCGTCACGCCGAGTCCCGCCGCAACGACGAGCCACGCGAACGCCACGTGCGTCTGCCACGTCGACCAGTCGCGCGACGGCAGCGCCGGAGGCCTGGGCACCTTCTGGCGCACGACTGCCCGCATGTTCCTGATGAAGCTCGCAAGCCCGGCGACGATCAGCAATGCGCCGGCGGGCAACCACGCGGGCCACGCCAGCCACGCCACGGCCAGGACGCCGAGGCCGAGTTCGATCAGGACGGCACTCATCGCCGGGCCTGATCCTGTGGGCATCCTCGCGGGCAGGAACATCGGCACCAGCCGGTACGCCAGGCCGACCACCATCATCAGCGGCCATCCGATCGCGGCCAGGTGCGCATGCGTGAAGGCCGCGGCAGGAGGCGGCCAGCCGAACCATCCGTAAGCACGGTCGAACCCGATTGCGATGCCGACTCCCGCCGCGATCGTGAAGTTCAGGAACGCGAGCGCCACGTGCAGCAGGACGGGCCACG
>CAYRAE010000400.1:0-3711 GCA_964422175.1 uncultured Luteitalea sp.
CCGAGCATGGCCCACACGACCTCGGCGACCATCGGCATGTAGCACGCCACCGTGTCGCCGCGGCCGACGCCCAGCGTGCGCAGCGCGTTGGCCACGCGATTGACCGCGCGTGCGGCATCGCTGAACGAGAACGTGCGCACCGAGCCGTCCTCGGTCTCGGCGATGAGTGCGAGGTCGCCTCCGCGCGTCGTCGCATGACGGTCGATGCAATTGAGCGCGATGTTCGTCTCGCCGCCGACGAACCAGTCCGTCCACGCCGGCCCCCGGCTGACGTCCATCGTCGTGTGGTACGGCGTGGTCCACGCGACGTCGATGTCTCGCAGCGCAGCGTCCCAGAACGCCGCGGGTTCGTGCTGCGTCCACCTGACGAACTCGCGCGCACGGGCGTACACCTGATCCGGCCGCGACGCGTCGACATCGATGCCGAGGCGTCGCATCAGGCGCGTGACATTGGCGCGCTCGATACGTGCCGCGTCGGGTGTCCAGACGTCGCGTGGGGGCATGGCGTGTGCCCGCATTATCCATCGCTCCGCGGCGTCACGGGCTCGCGCGATGGGACGCCCCGCGAGACCAGTGGGGGCCGCCTGTCGGTGTGCCGTAGACGGCCTGTTCCACGTAGAGCGCCGCGTCGGGCGAGACTGCGTCGACGCGGACGCCGACGTCGATCCGCGAGCCTGGACCGACCGCACCCTGCAGCACCTGGGCGAGAGACATCGTGTGACGACTGCCCGCCGGCACCGTCACGGTCTCCGTGTGCGGTTCGAGATCGGTGAAGTAGACCGTCAGGTGCACGGTCTCGGCGACGGTGCCCACATTCGACACGAGGACGTAGGTGTCCGTCGGGGCCTCGACGCCTGGTGCCGCCAGTTGCACCTCACCACCCGCGACGCGCCAGTGCGCCGCCGGCGGGTCCGGGAAGCCGCTCGACGCATGGCCTTCGTACCACCCGCCGTGACCACGCGGCCACCACATGGCGCGCTCGGCGACGAAGGGCCGCGTGGCGATCAACTCGATTGACAGGCCGCCCTGGTCGGCCAGTGACACGCCCTCGTCGGTGACCTCCTGATTGAGCCAGAGCGTGAGGCGCTCGCGTGGATCGGCGGTGCGCGTGAACGTGAGGGGCGCCGATGACGTCTCGCCGTCGGGCAGGTACACGCGCGCCGTCACGACGAGCGGCGTGTCCTCGGGGTTCGTGACCGCGAGGAACGTGTCGAAGTACGCGGTGGCCCCTTCGGCGAAGAACCACCGTGACGCGAGGGCCGGCTCCCCGGCGACGGCCGTGCCCGCCGGGAATACCTGCGGGCCACGCGTGTACATCGCGCGTTCGACCACGATCGGCACGGCGTTGGTCGAGGTGACCGTCGCGCCGAGTTCGGCCGACGCGAGCCCGGGCTCGTGATTCACCCACACGGTCAGGCGTTGGCCCGCGGGGACGGTGTGGTGATGGGTGACCAGGCCCTGGCCCTGCACGAAGTAGTCGATGCGCACCGCGGCCTCGGTGTCGGTGGACGTGTTCTGGAGCAGGTAGAACAGGTCGAAGAACGTGGTGGCCCCTTCGGCGAAGTGCCAGATCGTGCCAGGTGCCGACACGCCGTGTTCGCTATGGCTGCCGTATGCCTGCGGGCCACTCTGCCACGTCATGGTCCGGGCGGTGGTGAGGGGCACGTCCGCGTGCACGCGCGTGGCGAACTCGGCGGTGGCCATCCCGGGATGGGTGCCGACATCGACGGACGCGACGCGGCGTGCGCCGATGGGGACGGTCTGGCTGACCGACGCGCCGGTGGCGGTCTGCCATTCCGTGACGGCCACGGTCGGCACGTCGCTCTGGTTCATCAGGCTCAGACGCGTCGTGAAGAAACCGGTGGCGCCTTCACCGAAGTAGGCGACGGGGTGTCCCGTGGGATGCCAGCCGCGCCGGAACGTCTCGGCGTTGTTGACGCCGTCGCCGTTCGGATCGCCGAATGGCCCGCCGGCCTCGGGTCCGAGTGCCGGCAGGTTGAAGGTCGTCTCCCAGGTGTCAGGCAATCCGTTGCCGTTGGCATCGGCGGTCGTCGTCACGCGGAGGATTGTGCCGGTGTTGAAAGATGTCAGGAAGAGTTCGCCGTTGAGATCCGCGTCGATCGACACGATCATCATCGACGCTGGCGAGTCGAAGACGTCGTGCCATCGCACGTCGCTGGCGTGAGCCACCCCCGTGACGGGGTCGATGGCGATTGCCAGGGAGTAGAGCCCGTTCCTGCCGACGCCTCCGGCATGGTCGGCGAAGTCCGCGAACACGTACCGGCCCGACAGAGCGGGACTCAACAGCGTGCCGCGATACCGGTAGCCGCCCGTGATCGAACTGCCCATGCCGGCCTGTCGGTCGTACTCGAAGATGGGGGGCGTCAACGGTTCGTACGCCGCGACGGTGCCTTCGGGCGCTTCGGTGTTCACGCGCGTCCCTTCACGCAGGGGCCAGCCGTAGTTGCGGCCCCCGACACCGGGCGGTTGGTAAGACACTTCTTCCGCATGAGTCTCGCCGACATCGGCGACGAAGACGCCACCCGTACCGCCGAGTCGCGGATCGTCGACTGACACGCGCCACGGGTTGCGCACGCCGAACGCCCAGATCTCGTGGCGCGCCGCGATGGGCGCACCGTCGACGAACGGGTTGTCGGGCGGAATGCGATAGCCGCGGATGGCATCGGCATCGCCGGGTGCCTGGGTCGCATCGGCGACATGGACATCGATGCGCAGGATCTTCCCGAGGAGGCTGTCGGGGTTCTGGCCGTTCCTGTTCGCGTCGTTGGCGGGACCGCCATCGCCCATCGCGACGTACAGGTAGCCGTCCGGTCCGAAGAACATCCGGCCGCCGTTGTGGTTGGAGACGCCTGTCGGCTGGTCGATGTACCGTCCGTCCGGCTCCGTGAACCGGAGGTCGAAGCGCGAGGTCTCGTCGGCCCGGTACGGATCGTCGGCGCGACGCGTGTAGCGCGCCACGACGGTGTCGCCGTATTCGGGGTGCGATGTGTCGGTGTGGCCGTTGGTGCGCGTGAAGTTGACCCAGAAACGACGATTGGTCGCGTAATCGGGGTCGAAGGCGAGGCCGAGCAACCCGCGCTCACCCTGGGTCGACACCTGATTCGACAGATCGAGGAAGACGTCGCTGCGGAGCGTACCGCGTTCGACGATCCTGATGCGTCCTCGCTTCTCGATGACGAACTGCAGATTGGGGTCCGTCGGATGAGCCACGAGGCCGACGGGCTGGTCGAGACCGGAGACATAGGACACGGTTCGGAGCGTCTGCGCTGTCGTCGTGGCGGGAAGGATCGTCAGCGCGGCGAGAAGACAGGAGACGATGATGCGCATCGTTCCATGGTAGTCGCGTCAGGACGGACAGAAGCTGATGCGCGAGCCGGAACTGCTCGACT
Organism: uncultured Luteitalea sp.; assembly: GCA_964422175.1. Taxonomy (GTDB): domain Bacteria; phylum Acidobacteriota; class Vicinamibacteria; order Vicinamibacterales; family Vicinamibacteraceae; genus Luteitalea. Next base: position 3,411 of record CAYRAE010000400.1, read on the forward strand.
GGCCGCGCCTCGCGCAGTGATCGCGGCGTCGCGCGCGCGAGGGCGTATGCTGAGGATTGCCGGTCCTCATCCGGCGGAGGAGTGCTCATGGCGAAGAAGTCACCCCGTCAAGCCGTCATCACCGAGTTGTCGATCCTGTTGGCCAGCACGTACACGCTCTATCTGAAGACGCAGAACTATCACTGGAACGTCACCGGGCCGATGTTCACGACGCTGCACACGCTCTTCGAGACGCAGTACACGGAGCTGGCCCTGGCCAACGACGAGATCGCCGAACGCATCCGCGCGCTCGACGCGTTCG
>CAYRAE010000401.1:0-3705 GCA_964422175.1 uncultured Luteitalea sp.
AGGTGACCACGCTCGATAGCGTGCTCGCCACGGCCGACATCTTCATCACGGCCACCGGCAACAAGGACATCATCACCGCCGCGCACATGGCGAAGATGAAGGACAAGGCCATCGTCGGCAACATCGGCCACTTCGACAACGAGATCGACATGGCCGGCCTGAAGAAGGTGCCGGGCATCGAGCGCATCAACATCAAGCCGCAGTACGACGAGTGGCGCTTCCCGGACGGCCACAGCGTGATGATCCTCGCCGAGGGTCGGCTCCTGAACCTCGGGTGCGCGACGGGTCATCCGAGCTTCGTGATGTCTGCCTCGTTCACCAACCAGGTGACGGCGCAGATCGAGCTGCACACCAACAACGCGGCGTACGAGAAGCAGGTGTACACGCTGCCCAAGCGCCTCGACGAGAAGGTGGCGCGGCTGCACCTCGACAAGCTCGGCGTGAAGCTGACGGTACTGGACAAGACACAGGCCGACTACATCGGCGTCCCCGTCGAGGGCCCGTACAAGCCGGAACACTACCGGTACTGAGTCAGTCGCTCGGTCCGCCTACGCGCTACGCGCTGCGGCGGGACCGTGCGCTCCGAACGTCGTTCTGATGGAGGCCAGGGGCTTCAGCCCCTGGCACCGCTCGCGTTAGCATAGCGGCGCCCATGCTCATCGCGCTCGCGGTTGCAGGCATCGTCGCGCTGATCCTGCTGCTCGCGGTTGCGCGCCTCAACGCCTTCCTCGCCTTTCTCGTCGTCTGCCTCGGCGTCGGTCTTGCCGCCGGGTTGTCGGCCACGCAGGTCTCGCTCTCGATCCAGAAGGGACTCGGCGACACGCTCGGGTCGCTCGCGATCGTCATCGGACTCGGCGCCATGCTGGGGAAGATCGTCGCCGAGAGCGGCGCCGCGCAGCGCATCGCCACGAGCCTGATGCGCATCAGCGGCCCGAGGTACGTGCAGTGGGCCCTGATGGTCACCGGCTTCATCGTCGGCCTGCCGCTGTTCTACGCGGTGGGCTTCGTGCTGGTGATTCCCGTCATCTTCAGCGTCGCCGCGCAGTACCGGCTGCCGACCGTCTACGTCGGGCTCCCGATGCTCGCGGCGTTGTCGGTGACGCACGGGTACCTGCCACCGCACCCCGCACCGGCCGCGCTCGTGCAGCAGTTCCACGCCGACATGGGACTCACGCTCCTGTACGGCATCGTGGTCGCCATACCGGCCATTCTGATCGCGGGCCCGGTCTACAGCCGCTTCGTGCGTCACATCGACCGCCCGCCGCTGGCCACGTTCACGCCCACGCTCGTGCCTGAGGCCGATCTTCCGTCGCTCGGTGCGAGTCTCTGGTCGGCGTTGCTGCCCGTCGGCATGCTCGCCACGGGAGCGGTACTCGTCACGGCCAGCGGCTCGGATGAGGCGCAGGCAGCCGGACGCGCGCTGTCTGATCCCACGCTCGCGATGCTGTGCGGCGTGCTCGCCGCCGTTGCGTTGCTGGGACGACGGCAGGGGCGTTCACTGGCCGACGTGATGGGATGGTGTGAACGTGCCGTCGCCGACATCGCCTCGATGCTGCTCGTGGTGGGCGGGGCCGGCGCCTTCAAGCAGGTGCTGACCGACGCAGGCGCGAGTACCGCCATCGCCAGCGCGCTCCTCAGCCTGCCCGCGCCGCCGCTCGTCCTGGCCTGGGTGATGGCCGGACTCGTGCGCGTGTGCGTCGGATCGGCGACCGTTGCCGGCCTCACGACGGCGGGCCTCGTGGCGCCGCTCGTGGTGAGCGGTGCCGCCGATCCCAATCTCATGGTGCTCGCCATCGGTGCGGGGAGCCTCGTGCTCTCGCACGTGAACGACGGCGCCTTCTGGCTCTTCAAGGAGTATTTCGCGCTGTCTGTCGCGGAGACCTTGCAGACGTGGACCGCAATGGAGACGATCGTGGCCATCGTCGGACTCGCCGGCGTGCTCGTACTCGACGTCCTGATTCACTGACCAACACCCATGACTCCTGAACAACGCTTCGCTGCTCTCGGCCTCGAACTCCCGCCCGCTCCCAAACCGATGGGCGTCTACAAGCCCGGCCTCATCGAGGGGCCGTATCTCTACGTGTCTGGCCACGGCACCATGCGCGCCGACGGCACGATGATCACCGGCCGCGTGGGCGAGGCGCTCGACGCCGACGCCGCCAAACTCGCCGCACGTCAGGTCGGGCTGTCGATCATCGCGACGATCCGCGCCACGGTCGGATCGCTGGATCGCGTGCAGCGCGTGGTGAAGGTGCTCGGCATGGTGTGGGCCACGCCCGAGTTCGACCGGCACCCGTTCGTCGTGAACGGCTGCAGCGAGCTCTTCGCGGCCATCTGGGGCGACGACCTCGGCGTGGGCGTGCGCAGCGCGGTGGGCATGGGATCGCTGCCGGGCAACATCCCCGTCGAGATCGAAGCGCTGTTCCGCCTGACGGACGCCTGACATGCTGCTCGTCGACGCGCATCTCGACCTGTCGATGAACGCGCTCGAATGGAACCGCGACCTGCGTCAGCCTGTCGCGGCCATCAGAGCACGGGAGGCCGGACTCACCGACAAGCCTGACCGCGGCCGCGCCACGGTCTCGCTTCCCGAACTGAGACGGGGACGCGTGGGCCTTGTCGTCGCCACGCAGATCGCGCGCTACGTGTCGCCGTCCAATCCGCTTCCCGGCTGGCATTCGGCGGAGCAGGCGTGGGCGCAGACGCAGGGCCAGCTCGCGTGGTATCGCGAGATGGAACGCGCGGGGGAGATGACGGCGATCGTCGATCTCCCGTCGCTCGACGCACACCTCGCGCGCTGGCAGGCGGCTGGCGACGACGTGGATGCGTTACCTGTCGGTTACATCAGAAGCCTCGAAGGCGCAGACTCGCTGGTGTCGGTGGAGTACCTGGAACGCGCGGTGCGCGACGGCCTTCGCGCCGTGGGGCCCGCGCACTACGGGCCGGGTCGCTATGCACCCGGCACGCACACGACGGGGCGGCTCGAAGCCGACGGACCGGCCTTGCTCGCGGCGATGGAGCGCTTCGGCGTGATTCTCGACGTCACGCACCTGAGCGACGACAGCCTCTGGCAGGCACTCGACCTGTTCGGCGGCGCCGTGTGGGCGAGCCATCACAACGCGCGTGCGCTCGTCGACGACCAGCGCCAGCTTCCCGACGACCAGATCAAGGCGATCGTCGCCAGGGGCGCCGTCATCGGCGCGTCGTGCGACGCGTGGATGATCGTGCCGAACTGGGTGCGCGGCGTGTCGACACCTCAGTCTGCCGGCTGCACGTTCGAGAAGCTGGCCGATCACGTCCTGCACATCTGCTCGCTGGCGGGCTCGACGAGTCACGTCTGCATCGGGTCTGACCTCGACGGCGCGTTCGGCACCGAGCAGACGCCCGCCGACCTCGACACGATCGTCGACCTGCACCGCCTCTGCGACGTGCTCGCATCGCGCGGGTTCTCAGACGACGACCTCGAGCGCTTCCGCTGGCGCAACGTTGTCGATTTCATCAGGGCCCACTGGGCCGGACGGGAGTGGCTGCAATGACTCGCCGCGTACTCATCGCCGCATGTGCGGCGCTCGGCCTGGCCGCGATCGCACCGCAGGCCTCCGCGCAGACGACCGATGACGCCCTGCGCGTCATGAGCTTCAACATCCGCTACGGCACCGCGAAGGACGGCGACAACCACTGGGACAACCGCAAGGCGTTCCTCGT
>CAYRAE010000402.1:0-3698 GCA_964422175.1 uncultured Luteitalea sp.
CCGAACACATCGGCGTACACCTGCACGAACCGCGAGAAATCCGACACGGTGATGCCGACGTGACTGAACGACTGGACCTTCATGTGCGCTGCACGGCCGCCGGCGTGCTGCCGTCGACCGCCTCCTGGGAAACCTGCAGATCCGTGCGCCGCAGGTGATCGGCCACGCGCAACGCCTGCGCGACGATGGTGAGGCCGGGATTGACCGCTGCCGACGAAGGGAAGAACGAGCCGTCGACCACGAACAGGTTCGCGAGGTCGTGCGTCCGGCAGAAGGTGTCGAGCACGGAGGTGGCCGGGGCACGCCCGAACACGAGCGTGCCGCACTGATGCGTCGTGTTGCGCGCGCGATGCGATGCCGTCATCACCTTCCAGTAGCCGAGACGATGCAGCATCCGTCGCGCGGTCTGTACGAGCTCCTCGTGCGCGGCAACGTTGTTGGGCCTGTACGACAGGCGAATTCTGCCGTCATCGGTCAGCGTGACGCGATTGTCCTCGTCGGGCAGGTCTTCGGACATCGCCAGCCAGTCCACGCCACGGGCGACCCAGGCGTCGTAGGCCCACTCGGGCACCCACGTCACGTAACCGTTGAACCACGTATCGCCGACCACCTTCGCCATGATGCCGTGCGTGCGGCCCTGCGACTGGATCTGTCCGAGCGGATAGGCGACGCCTGGCCCTTTCAGGTAGAAGTCGTTGATGGCCACCGTCTTCTGGAACATCGCGTCGTTGACGCGGAACGGATGGAACCCCTGCATCATCGTCGCCAGGTGCGCCATGTAGCGGCGGCCGACGAGCCCTGACGAATTGGCGAGTCCGCGCGGATGCTGGCGCGTCGCCGATCGCAGCAGGAGCGCCGCGGAGTTGACGGCCCCGCAGGACACGACAACGATCGGCGCCTCCACGCGAACGACATGGTCGTCACGCGCGACCTCCACGGCAGCGACACGCGTGCCGTCGGCGTTGGTGACGAGCCGCTGCGCGAGTGCGCGCGTCCAGACCGTCACGCCCGCGGCGCGCGCCGGACGCACGCAGCAGACGTCGGCGTCGCTCTTGCGGTCGATGCGACACGGGAACGAGTTGCAGGTATTGCACAACCGGCAGCCGTCGGGCAGGCCGGGGTCGATGAGCCCCAGCGGCAACGGCGATGGATGCAGGCCCTGCGCGCGCAGGCCGTCGATCACGCGTGCGACGGTGGCGGCGTGCGGAACCGGCGGATACGGATACGGACGACGTGGCGGCTCGGTGGGATCGTCGGTGCTATCGCCGTGCACGTGGTACAGCGCCTCGGCGCTGTCGTACCAGGGTGCGAGGTCGTCGTACGCGATCGGCCATGCGGGCGAGACGCCATCCTTGTGGGCGATCTCGCCGAAGTCCTCGCGGCGCAGGCGATACAGCACGCTGCCCCAGAACTTCGTGTTGCCGCCGACGTTGTAGTGCGTGTACGGCTGGAACTCCGCCCCGGCCTGATCCACCCACCGCTCGCGCGTCCTGTAGCGGAGCGACTGCCAGACGGCGTGCGGGCTCCAGTTCTCGGCCTCCGACGGGATCTCGTCCCCACGCTCGATGACGAGGATCCGCCGGCCGGTGTCGGCCAGGGCGCGCGCAACGGTCCCACCGCCGGCGCCCGATCCGATGATCACGAGATCGAAGGCGTACGTCTGCATGCGCGACTCAGGAGGCGGCCTCGGCCGGATCGGCTGTCGGCTGTGCGCTGCGCATGATCTGATCCATGAGGCGTTGGTCCTCGATGGCGCGTTCGAGACGCATCTCCGGCTGACCGCCGGTGCGGATGCACGTGACGAAGTCGCGATACATCGCCTGATAGCCGCGGATGTCGCGCAGCCCCGGCTGGATGATGCGCGGTAGCCGCCCATGGCGGCCGACGATCACCAGCGCCCCGTTGGATTCGAACGTGATGACGCCGTCACGGCCGAACAGCTTCGAGAACCTGACTCCCCTGAACAGCGACGGGATCTCGCGCGAGTAGTAGAGCGCACCGACGGCGCCGCAGTCGTACTCGAAGGCGACGAGCAGCGACTTGGCTCGGCGGTCGGGTCCGTTGCGCGACACGACAGGCCGATAGCCGTGCGCACGCGTGATCGTCGGACCGAGGCTCCCCGCCACGTGCAGCCAGTGGATGCCCTCTTCGAAGAAGGCGTCACCACCGGCGAGGCTCTCGTCGTTGCGCCAGTCGTCGGCCGACTTGAGGCGATGCGCGATCGTCGTGAAGTTCGCGAAGACGAGATCGCCCACCGCGCGGTCGGCCAGCAGGCGGCGCAGCGTGACAGCGAGCGGCTTGTAGTGGTCGTTCTCGCCGACCATCACGATGCGTCCGACGCTGTCGCGCACCTCGCGCACGGCGAGGTAGTCGTCGAGCGACGGGAATGCAGGCTTCTCCACCAGCACGTGCTTGCCGGCCTCGAGCGCGCGGCGCGTCAGTTCGAGGTGGAAACGCGGCGGCACCGCCACGACGATGGCGTCGACGCGGGAATCGGCAATGGCGGATCCATAGTCGCCCCAGGCGGCGACGCCCCCGAACTCGCGCTGGTAGGCCTGCGCACGTGCGATGTCGCGGCTCGCGAAGCTCACGGTGACGGCAGAGCCAAGCTTCCGCAAGTGGCGGCAGTGGACCCTGGTGATGAAGCCGCAGCCGAGAAACGCGATGTGGACGGGACCTGACATCAGAAGAGAAGGCCCCGGCAACGGGGCAATCCGTCGAGTGTACGCTCAAACACCACGCCGGACAGCCGCTGCAACGGCCGTGCGGGAGGTCGGTTGCAGGGCTCGTCCTGCCGCGGCGGGCGTCCGTTCACCATCCCTGAGAACGATCTGCCCGTTGACCACCACGAGCGAGATCCCGACGGGATACTGGAACGGATCGGTGAACGTCGCGCGATCGGCAATGCGCGTCGGGTCGAACATGACGAGGTCCGCGGCGAAGCCCTCCGTCAGGCGGCCACGATCCGACAGGCGCACGCGTGCGGCCGTGACCGACGTCATCTTGCGGATGGCCTCGCCGAGCGGGAGGGCCTTCCGCTCACGCACGAAGTGGCCGAGCACGCGCGGGAACGTTCCTGCGCCACGCGGATGCGGCTGGCCGCGGCGCGTCGGGCCGTCGATGGCGAATGCGCCGCCATCGGAGCAGACCATGGCGAGCGGATGCGCGATCAGCCGGTCGAGCGACGCCTCATCCATGGCGAACCCCACCATGCTGACGGCGCCCTGACTGCGGCGCAGCAGGTCGAGCGTGAGCACGTAGGGATCGAGCCCTCGTGCCGCGGCGAACGTGCCGAGCCGCTGCCCTTCCACAGCGCGATCCTCGGCCGCGCTCACGCTGGCGATCTGCACGCTGTCCCATCCGCCGATGAGCGCGATCTTGTCGAGCACGCCCGCACGCACGCGCGCGGCCTGTGCCGGGTCGTCGGCCCGCTGCAGTAACGCCGCGGATCCGCCTTCGAGGCTCCATGTCGGAAACAGGTTCGACAGGCCCGTCGAGTAGGCAACGTAGGGATACCAGTCGAACATCGCGTCGACGCCGGCTGCCCGTGCACGAGCGAGGCGTCCGAACACCTCGTCGATGCGTGGCCAGTTGCGTCGGCCCATCGCCTTCAGGTGCGAGATCTGTACGGGACAGCCCGCCTCCTGCCCCACGCGCAGGGCCTCGTCCACGGCATCGAGCAGCCTGTCGTCCTCGTT
>CAYRAE010000403.1:0-3665 GCA_964422175.1 uncultured Luteitalea sp.
GCGTGTCCCGGGCGAACCGATGGGCGCGCCTGATCGCGCGACCCTGCCGTCGCCTGTTCGCGGGCCGCCCGATGCCCTCGCTCGAGGTGACCGCGTCTGACGCGTGACCGGGCCATGCCACACGTCGCGACACCGACGCCTGCCATCGTGCCGATGATTCCCGTGCACGACGTCGTGCGGTCGGTGGCGTAGACGTCGAGACCGCATCGTGCCCGCCGCGCGTTGTGCGGCGGTAACGGCAGGGCTTAAGATGCGCTCTTGGCACGATCGACGATCAGCCACTACCACATCGTCCGGAAACTGGGTTCCGGCGGGATGGGTGAGGTCTTCCTCGCGGAAGACACCACGCTCGGTCGGAAGGTCGCGATCAAGATGCTGCCCGAGCAGACGTCGGGGAGCGACGTCGCCCGGCGCCGGCTGATCAACGAGGCGAGAGCCGCAGCCGCGCTCGATCACGCCAACATCTGCGCCATCCACGAGGTCGGCGAAGAAGACGACTGCGTCTTCATCGTCATGCAGTACGTCGAGGGCGAGAGTCTGGCCGAGCGGATCGCGCAGCGCTCGCTCACGCCGGCCGAGGTGGTGGACATCGGTATCCAGGCGGCGCTGGCACTGGAGACGGCGCACGCGGCCGGCGTCATCCATCGCGACATCAAGCCGCAGAACATCATCCTCACGCCGCGTGGTCAACTGAAGATCCTGGACTTCGGACTCGCGAAGCGGGCCCCTGCCGATGCCGCCGTGACAATGACGAGCGATGGACTGACGGTGGCGGGGAACCTCGCCGGCACGCCGGCCTACATGTCTCCGGAGCAGTTGCGTGGCGTGGACAGCGACGCGCGCTCCGACATCTACGCGCTCGGGGTCACGCTCTACGAATGCGCGACAGGCCGGTCCGCCTTCGGTGGCGGCACGCTCGTGGAAGTGGCGATGCGGGTGATGAGCCTCACGCCGCCTCCGCCCTCCGAGATCGATCCGGCGATGCCGCCGGCGCTCGACGCGGTCATCGCGCGGGCGATGGCCAGGGATGTCGCGGTGCGCCACGGATCGGCACGCGCACTCTGCGACGACCTGCGCGCACTCGCGCCCTCGCTCGATGGCTCGGCGTCCGGACCCGCCCTGCCGGCGCCGTCGACGACGAGTGCGCGCCGCAGTTCCATCCGACACATGATGCTGGCGACGTGCGCCATTGCGCTGCTGGGCGGTGCGGCGTGGTTCGCGTCGGGCCTGCTGTCTCGCGGGCGGCACGTGCCTGCCGCGGAAGCTGTCGCGTGGTTCGACCGCGGCACCAGCGCGATTCGTGAAGGGGCGTACTTTCAGGCGAGCAAGGCGCTGGACCGGGCGATCGCGATCGACGGCGACTTCCCGCTGGCGCGCGCACGGCGTGCGGAAGCGTACGCGGAGATGGAGCTCGCCGACAGGGCGCGCGAAGAACTGCTGCAGGCGATGACGCTCCTCCCGGACCGATCGGCGCTGACGACCGCCGAGTCCACCTACGTCGACGCCGTCGCGGCAACGCTCGGGCGCGACTTCAAGACCGCGGTGGACAAGTACACGTCGATCGCCGACGCCGCTGGCGATGCGGACAAGGCCGCCGCCTATGTCGATCTCGGTCGCGCCCACGAGAAGAACGAGGACCTTGGTCGGGCCATCGACGCGTACGAGCAGGCCGCGCGACTCGATCCGCAGGCGGCCGCTGCCTTCCTGCGCGCGGGCATCCTCCATGGTCGTCGCCAGCAGTTGTCGAAGGCCGACGAGGCCTTCTCGAAGGCGGAGGACGTCTATCGGGCGATGTCGAACCAGGAGGGTCTCGCTGAAGTGCACTATCAGCGGGGTGCGCTGTTTGCCCGGATCAGGCGACTGCCCGACGCGCAGGCGCAGCTGGAGCGATCGCTCGCACTGTCGCGCGCCTCGTCGAACGACTATCAGGCGATCAGGACGTCGCTGCAGCTCAGCAACGTGTACTACGCGATCGGCGACAGCACGCGAGCCGAGGCGATCGCCGCCGACGCGGTGAAGGCCGCGCTGGCCCTCAACAACAGGACACTTGCCACCAATGGGCTGATCGACCTCGGGTACACGCTGCTGGCGCGAGGCGAGTTCGCGCGCACGCGCGCGTATCTGGAGCAGGCACTCGATCTGGCTCGATACGAGAAGTCGCCTCGCCTCGAAGCGCGGGCCCACCTCGCGCTCGGCAGCCTGAGTACGCAGGAAGGCAACGTCGATGACGCCGTGTACCACCTCGAGACCGCGCGGACGTTCTTCCAGCCGGCGGGGTATCGCACCGAGACCTCCAACGCCCTGATCCTGCTCGGGCGGGCCTATGCCGACAAGGGCGACTACGCGGTCGCGATGAAGGCGTTCACCGAGCAGCTCGCGCTGGCCAGGCAGTCTGGCGACCCGGCACGGCTGGCGGCGACGCATTCCAGTATCGGCGTCCTGCTCGGCGACAACCAGGAGCAGTATGCCGAGGCGCTCCCGCATTTCACGGAGAGTCATCGCATCAACACGTTGCTCGGGGCACGCGTCGGCATGGGATGGGACCAGGTCAATCGCGCCTCGTCGCTGTTGGCGCTGGGACGGTATGACGAGGCGAGGGCCGCGCTCGATGAAGCGCATGCCATTGCCGCCGGACCTGACTCACGGTTCAAGTCACAGCTCGCCTGGGTGGACGTGATCCGCGCGCAGATGGCGCTCAGCCTGGGTGACCGTGCGCAGGCCCGGACGCGAGCCAGGACGGCGCTCACGCTGGCCGAACCCGACTACAGGGATGCGGCGCTCCAGGCCAGGGCAACGCTCGCCCTCGCCGAGGCGCGCTCCGGCGCGTCGAAGACGGCCGTCACGCTGATGGAGGATGCGGTGAGGGAGGCCAGGGCGTTGAAGCTGCCTCGACTCCTCGCCACGGTGCTGCTTGTGTCGGCTGATGTCCGCCTGGCTGCCGGCGACGCCAGGGGCGCGCTTGCTGATGCGCAGGCCGCGCAGCGCCTCTTCGCTGCCGGCACGCAACTCGAGTCCGAATGGCGCGCGTGGCTCGTGTCGTCAAGAGCCGCGCGGCTCGCGGGCGACGGCGCGCTGGCCGACGACTGCGCGGTGCGGGCCGAGGCGGGTCGCGCCGCGCTCCAGACTCGCTGGGGCGACGACAACTATCGCGGGTACGCGCAGCGGCCCGACATCGACGGTCTGTTGAAGCAGCTCGCGCAGGCGCGCGGGTCGACGAGGGTGGTCAACGCACACAAGGAGGCGGCACATGGCATCGAGTAAGCAAGGCGATCCCGGGGGCGGTCAGGTCGGGGGTGGCAGGAAGAAACCCGCCACGAAGGCAACGAAGAAGGCGGTGAAGAAAGCGGTGAAGAAGGCCGCGAAGAAGCGATAGCGCGACAGGGCACCGGGGCGGTGTGGCGCCGGCCCGGCACCTGGAGAGAGACATGCCTGACGTCGAACTCGGCAAGCGGCGCGACCTGCTGGACATCGCCCGTGCACGCGGCGGCCGCCGGACGACGCGCGACCTCCGCGCCTTCCTCGAGTCGTCCGAGCAGCGTGCTGCACTGACCAGAGAAGAACGGCTGCGCATCGTCGAGCAGGCGCTGGTGGTGATGGAGATGAACTACGTCCATCTCCCGATGAAGCGCGCCATTCACGCCATCGATCCCATCCGGCAGCTCGAG
>CAYRAE010000404.1:0-3659 GCA_964422175.1 uncultured Luteitalea sp.
AGAGGGGGTCAGTTTTCGTGTCGGGAGGGGGTCAATTTCTCCTGTCGCTTGACACCAGCCTTGCGTTGTAGTCGGGCCATGTCCGCCTCGAAGCACTACGTCTACATCCTGCGGAGCCAACGTGACCGCTCTCGCTACTACACGGGCGTCACGAGCGATCCCCACACTCGCCTGACGACGCACAACGCGGGCGGGAGCATACATACCGCCAACGGAAAGCCGTGGGAAATCGACGTCCTTGTCCAGTTCACCGACGAACATCGTGCCCTGGCGTTCGAACGCTACCTGAAGTCCGGCTCCGGCGTCGCCTTCGCCATGCGGCACCTGCGGTGACCGTGCCGTTCGACACGAAGCTGAGCGAGCTCGTGTTCCGGCTGAGAGAACCGCAACAACAAGACGACGGCGTCGGACATCGCCGACACCTTGGTTGATTGATGCCAGGGCTACATCGGTCTACTTTCTGGCCATCATGCATCGGCTCGCGACTGTCTTCATCGTGGTGTCGTTGATGGGGTTGATGGGCTGTGCGCAGCTTGGATTCACAGATCGAGTGCTGCTGCGCGTTCTTTCGCCCGATGGCTCAGTCGTTGCGGTCTGCCAGGAGGTGCCGGCGCTCGGCGACGCACCGCCGACGCGGCAAGTCAGCTTCGCCTCTGAAGGCCAGTTCACACTGGGACGAGACGTCGTCTTCCGGAGCGCGGACCGCGTGGAGTTGAAAGTCTGTCGCTATCAGATTGCTGACGTGCGGCGAACAGGCACACTCGCATGTGTAGACACGCCGACACTCCGGGCCGTGAGCGTTTCGGAGTCAATTCGTCGGTAGCTCGTCCTCGAGCGCACACACGACCCGCCACACTTCCACATAGGTGTGATTGAAGACGCATCCGACGGCAATTGCTCGGTCCGTCATCGACGGCTCGAGGAAATACATCTCGCCTCTGTGGCTATACTCTGCGCGATGCGCGTCGCGGCTCTGTTGCTCCTCACCTTGGTGACCGCGGGCGCCGATGCTGCAGCCGGGCAGACGTTCACCGGCTGGTCGACGGTCGAGACGGAGCACGTCCGTCTCCATGTCCCGCCGGACACGAGCGTCGAACCGCAGGCATTCGCCAGGCGCCTGCAGGAGACATTCGACGAACTGCAGCGGTTCTTCGCGGCCTCCCTTCCCGGCAGGATCGAGTTCTATGCCTGGAATGAAGGCGCCGACACCCGTCGCATCCTCGGCCGACCGGTCGGCTTCGCAGAACCGGAGCAATTGCTCATCCACGCTGCAGTGAACCAGACACGCGGACACGAGCTCGCCCACGTGCTCGCCTACCACGCGGCGAAGCCTGCGCAGACGTCGCGCTTTCTCGAGGAAGGCACTGCGGTCGCCTTCGACCTCTCCGGACGCGATCGCCTTGCCGCCGCGCAAGCCGCTGCGAAGCGCGTCGGCGCACGACCTCAAGTGATCACATCCCTGTGGTCGAGGAGTGGGTCGTTGCCGGAGGACGTCATGTATCCGATCGCTGGCGCATTCGTCGACCTCCTCGTCCGGGCTGGCGGACGCGAGCGCTTCCTGCGTCTGCTCGCACGGCAGACTCTCGATGACGCGCGCACGATCTACGGCGACGACTTCGACCGCATCGTCAACGAGTTCGAGGCGCGGCTCACGGGATTCTCCCCGGCCGACATCGCGAATCTGACACGCCTGCATGAACACGCGCAGACGCGGATGCGCCTCGACACGAAGCGGTTCACGGCCGACGAGCTCCGTCAAATCGAGAAGCTGTATCAGGGCGCCAGCCGCAGCTCGGGATCACCAGAGGCGCGCACCAGCCTGCTCGAGCTCGTCGAGAAGTACCCCGCCTCCAACCGCGCGGGCTGCGCCCTGCTCTATCTTGCTCAGTCCTCACGCGACGCCGAGCGCGAAGGTCTCCTGAAGCGGGTCATCGCCGACTTCAGCGAATCCTGGTACGGCGACGGCGTCCAGACCGGCGCGCTCGCCCGCGCCCTCCTTGCCCGCCACTACACCGAGTCCGGCCGGCGCGACGACGCCCTCCGGCTCGCCGACGAGATGCGCCGGTCGTTCCCGGATGCGGTCGACCACTCGGGTACGCGACTGTCAACGTTGATCGAGCAGTGGCTGGCTCGCTGAGAAACCCATCCGACTCAACTCGACGTCAGCCAGACTCGTCGCGCGCGCGGACGAGCCACCGTTTTCCCTCGGCCGCGTACAATTCGGCGAGCGTCTCGGCATGAACATCGTCTCTTCGGTGGCGCAATGATCTGCGGCGGCATACGGATGGCAGTCGTCGCGGCCACGCTCGCCGGTGCGGTGGGGATGGGGCTGGCGCAGGACATGCCCGCCTTGTTCGCCGGCGCCGATCCGGATATCGAGGTCGCGGACGGCCGCTACTGGATGTACCCGACCAACAGCGGCGAAGGCGGCGCGGCACGCCTGTACGCCTGGACCTCCACCGACATGAAGGATTGGCGGCGGGGGTCGGAGCTGCTTCGGCTCGACGCCATTCGCTGGGTCAACGACGATGGCGCGGAGCGGCACTGGCTGTGGGCGCCGGACATGATCGCCGCCAACGGTCGCTACTATCTCTACTTCTCGGTCGGCCCGCAGAACCCGACGCCCAGTCGGATCGGAGTCGCGGTCTGCGACGGACCTGGCGGTCCCTGCTCGGACAGCGGCAGGCCGCTCGTCACCGGCGGCGATGGATTCGAAGCGATAGACCCGGCGGTCTTCATCGATCCCCGGGACGGCATCCGCTATCTGTACGCCGGTGGGAGCGCGGGCGCGACGCTGCGCGTCTGGGTCCTGAAGCCGGACATGGTCACCATCGACCGGGAAGTGCCGGTCGACACCCCGCCGCGGTTCACCGAAGGCGCGTTCATGCACGAACGCGGCGGGCTCTACTACCTGTCCTATTCGTCAGGCTCGTGGCGGCACGCCTCCTACTCGGTCCACTACGCCACCGCCGTCTCACCGGTCGGCCCGTGGACCTATCACGGGCCGATCCTCGTCAGCGACGCCCGTCACAAGGGACCGGGCCATCATGCCTTTCTGAAAGACCCTGCGGACGGACGCTGGCACATCGCCTATCACCGCTGGGAAGGCCAGGAAGGAGACGGTCCCTATCGCGGTGAGCGGCAGATCGCCATTCAGCCGCTGGAGTATCGAGCGGATCGTTCGATAGTGCCCGTCACGATGCGATAGTTCGCCCAGCCACGTCACCAGGCCTCAGGCCACTACAATGGCGCCATGAGTGACTCCCCCGCCGCGCGCCTCCGCCTGGCGCTGGAGCTCTTCGACGTCGGCCAACAGCTCGTCGAGCAGCGGCTCATCCGCGAGGGCGTTCCACCGGCGGAGCGCGCGGTGCGACTGCGCGAGTGGTGTCTGGCGCGACCGCACGCACCCCACGGCGACGCCGAGGGGACGCCAGTCGACATCCGCCGATTCCGATGAATCCGCTCGCGACGGTCCTCGCATCGGTGTCGGCGACGCTCGACGAGATCGGCGCCGACTGGGCGCATGAGAGCCGGCGTGCGCCGGCTCTCATGCGCGAGGAATGCCGGCCGATGCGTTACGGCTCGAGCAGACGGTCCAGCGCGGCGCGGTCGTGCCATGTGCCGTTCAACACGACGCCCGTGCGGCGGAGCGAGTTGGT
>CAYRAE010000405.1:0-3187 GCA_964422175.1 uncultured Luteitalea sp.
CCATGTGGTACTCGATCGAGTTGCAGGCGACGACGCCCGTCCCCGAGTGGGACGGGCAGCCGGTGCGCATGGCGCTGGAAGAAGACGCCATCATCGACGCGAGTGGCCGGATTCGGTGGGCCCTGCGGCGCCAGGATGCGCTCTTCCTCGTGCACTGAGCATCGCGCGACCGCCACGGTGGTTCCGGCCACGACCCGACGCACGACGTCGCTGTGGTGTCGCCTCCGTCTGTTTTGCTACTTTGGAAGGTCGATGTGGCGCATTCCCTTGCAGACAGTGTTGCTGCTCGTCGCCAGCAACGTGTTCATGACCTTCGCCTGGTACGGTCACCTGAAGAATCAGGCCGCGGCGCCGTGGTACACGGCCGCACTCCTGAGTTGGTGTATCGCGCTGTTCGAGTACCTGTTGCAGGTGCCGGCCAACCGCATCGGCCACCAGATGTTCAGCGTGGGGCAGCTGAAGATCATGCAGGAGGTCATCACGCTCACGGTGTTCGCGCCCTTCGCCCTGATCTACCTGAAGGAGCCCTTCAAGTGGGACTATCTGTGGGCCGCGCTGTGCATGGTGGGTGCGGTCTATTTCATCTTCCGCAGCGCGTGAGTCTTCCGGGATCGACTGCCGGGACGTGACCGGCGCTACGGCTCGAGCTCGTAGATACGGAATCGCCCGTCGCGGTGGAGTTCCCGCAGCGGCAGGTCACGGTCGATGACCAGCACGTCGAGATCGAACCGACGGGCGAGGTCGCGGGCTTCGACGGCATCGAGGTCCGAGAAATCGCCGATGGCGTCGATGCGGGCCTGGACGCGCGTGGCCACGTCGCGATCGTACAGGGACACGGCGGCGTCCTTCACGCCCTCGACGAGGACGTCGCGCCGCGCCGTCAACCGCATGCTGTGGCCGAACTTCCAGTCGTGGTCGGGATCGGCGAGCACGTACGTGTCCACCGGCGTGCGGGCGGCGATCCAGCCACCAATGCGCACCCACGCGGTGTCCTCGAGCCGGGCCTGCACGAACGGACGCTCGGGATGCTCGACGAGCATGATGTAGGTGCCGCGCGCCGCTGATGCGACGAGCAGCGTCACCGCCACCGCGGCCGGCCGCCAGCCGGCCATCGCGGTCGGGCTCCCGCCGGATCTCCCGGGGGCGGCCGTTGCGCGTCGCCCTCCCTCGGCCGCGAGCCACGTCACCGCGAGGACGGCAAACAGATCGAGCACCCAGAAGATCCGCGACGTCTGCAACTGCACGGCGAGCGCGAGTCTGCCCGCAATCAGCGGCAGCGACGCGAGGAACAGCGCGGTCAGCGCGACGGTCCCCGCCGCCATGCCCGTTTCCCAGCGCGCGGCGATGCCAATCCGTCGCCGCCACGCAACGACGCCGACGATGACGACGGGCAGGAGGAGGTTGACAAGCCACGCCGACGCCGGCCATGCGGTCGGGAAGACGTAGTCCTTGGCGGCAAACGGCCGTACCCACGCGGCGTCCATGACCCGCAGGCTCCCCGACAGGGGCGTGAGCCACAGTGCGGCGACGGCCGCCAGGCCTGCGACCGTCCCTGCTGCCGCCAACCGCGCGCGGTAGCGCGGCAGCAGCACGAGTGCCGCCGTCGACAGCCACACCGCCCACCACAGCCCCGTCGTCGGATGCAGCACCATGGCGAGCGCGACGAGCGCGCAGGCCGCGCCGAGCCGCTCGCGCGCCAACGCCGCCGCGGCGGCGACGCCGCACGCGAACGCCAGGCCGCGCGGATGGTAATAGCCTTCGAACGTATTGGCGCCGGTCTCGATGATGCGGTGCCGCAGCGTCACCGCCAGGCAACCTGCGACGGCCGTCCACCGATGCCGGGCAAACCGCCGGCCCAGCAGCCACACCGCCAGGAAGAGCAGCGCAAGGCTCGCCAGGTGGCTGGCAAGAAACAGCGTCTCGATCTCGATCCCGGAGTGGGTGACCAGCCACGCCGCGATCTCGTCGTTGACCATCAGCCGTCCTTGCGCATCGATCAGCTGATCGTCGCGCGGGTAGAGCGCCGGGTCGGCCGCCTCGAGAATGGACGGTAGATAGAAGGCCTGATCGGCGACGCCGAAGCGATAGCCCGCGGCATTGGCGACGGCGAGGGCGATGAGCAACAGGCCGCCAGCTGCCGTCGCACCGAGTGCCGCGAGACGCTGCGTCACGAGATGAGACATGGCGGGAGCAGGCGGCGGATCCCAGCGTCGAGTTGCCGGCGAAGGAGTTGGCGGATCATGACGCAGCCCTCCCAGTATGGACCCTCGTCCGATGTCGAGTCTGCCGAGACGCCCTTACAATCTCGCGATGCTGTCTCAGGCTCGTGCGTCGGCTTCCCTGTGGTTCGTTCTCATCGCCCTCGCCGGCGCCGGCTGCGCGACGCGCACGTCAGGACCCGCGCCGGCATCGCCGGTCGTCGCAGCGTCGGACCGGGACGCCGATGGCGTGCAGGCGCGCCACATCGATGCGCACATGCGGTTCCTGGCCAGTGACGCACTGAACGGTCGCGGCAGCGGAACGCGCGATGAGTGGATCGCCGCGACCTACATCGGATCGCAGCTCGCGGCGCTGGGGCTCGAGCCGATGGGCGACGACGGGTGGTTCGTGCAGAAGATCGAGGTGCAACGCTATGGCGTGAAGGCGCCATCGACGTTGACTGCCGGCGAGACGAGGCTGACACGCGGCGAGGACTTCCTGGTGCGGTCGATCCCCGCCGATCGGATCGGGGGACCACTGATCCGCTACGCGGCGGGCACATCAGTGCCGCAGGGCGCGGTCGTCGTGGTACCGCCCGACGCCGACGCACCGCGGCAACTGACTGGCGCGTCCCTCGTTCTGCGCCGGGCGACGAGCGCCCAGGCCGCCAACTGGGCGGCGATGACGCGGCAGTTGCCCGAATGGGTGTCGAGCGAACTGGTCGGCGTGCCTCCGGCTCCATCGGCAGGGTCGACGACGGTGACGCTGCGCCCCGACGCGTTCGACGCCATCGCCGCGCTCGCCGACGGCACGCGCGTGGAATTGCGCACCGATCGCGTCGCAGCCACGCGAACCGCGACGTGGAACGCCGTCGGCCGTCTGCGGGGCACCGATCCGGCTGCTGACACCGAGACGATCGTGCTGTCTGCGCATCTCGATCACATCGGCGCCGCGACGAACACGGATGGCGTGGCCGATACGATCAACA
>CAYRAE010000405.1:3197-3648 GCA_964422175.1 uncultured Luteitalea sp.
GGAATCACCGGACGGTCCACGAAGTATCCGGCACCGAAGCCGCCAGCCTCTTCGCTGCCGAAGAGCGCGAACACGATCGACCGGCGTGACGGCGGTGCTGGAGCTGGCGCGAGCGCTGGCCAACGGGCCGCGGCCACGACGGTCGATCGTGTTCGCGCTCTTCGGCAGTGAAGAAGCTGGCGGCTTCGGCGCCGGGTACTTCGTGGACCGCCCGGTGATTCCTCTCCAACATCGTCGCGGACCTGCAGATCGAGATGATCGGCCGTCCCGATCCGAAGGTGCCGCCGGGTACGCTGTGGCTGACCGGCTTCGAGCGATCGACGCTCGGCCCGCAGCTCGCGGCGCACGGCGCCAATCTCGTGGCCGACCCGCATCCGCAGCAGCAGTTCTTCTTCAGGTCCGACAACATCCGTTTCGCGCTGCGTGGCGTGATCGCGCACACGGTGTCGAG
>CAYRAE010000406.1:0-3637 GCA_964422175.1 uncultured Luteitalea sp.
GAATCCGCCCGTCTCGGGATCGAGCGCGCCCAAATGCAGGTTGCTGAGCCAGCCCTTGCGGCGTCCGTGGCCCCATTCCGCCGCCAGAACGACGAGATCGAGCGTGCGCGCCACCTTGATCTTCAGCCACGCCTGCCCTCGTCGTCCCGCGGCGTACGGGGAACCGGTCGCCTTCGCCATCACCCCTTCGTGCCCGCGTCGCAACGCATCGTCGAGAAAGCGCTGTGCGTCGTCGCGTGTCGGCGTGACGAGACTCGGAACGACGAAGGGGCGAGCGATGGCGTTGAGCGCGGCGAACCGTTCCGTCTGCGGTCGGTCGACGAACGACTCACCATCGGCATGGAGACAGTCGAAGAGGAACGGTGTCAGCGGCAGTTCCTCGCACAATCGATCGACATCCAGCCGTCGCCCGAACCGTTGCATCGTCACCTGGAATGGACGCGGCGTGTCGTCGGGACGCAACGCGATGACTTCGCCATCGAGAATGGCGTCACGCGCGGCCAGCGTCCGGGTGGCGAGCACGATCTCCGGAACGGCGGACGTCACGTCGCGGAGATTGCGCGAGAACACCGCCACCTCGTCGCCGGCCTTGTGTATCTGGACGCGTGCGCCGTCGAGCTTCCACTCGAGCGCGGGATCGTCATCGAGCTGCTCGTAGGCCTCGCTCAGATCGGTGGCCGATTGGGCCAGCATCGGCTGGACGGGCCGAAGGAGTTGCACGGCAAACGGGGCGAGCCCGGGCTCGCCTTCGAGCAACGCGGCACGCGCGACGGCTGCGAGTTCGCCGGCCATCATCGCGGCGCGTCGGACCGACGCCGCGGGTACCGTGCTCGCACGCGCAACGGCGTCGAGCAGCACACCCTCGAGTGCGCCATGGCGCAGTTCGCCGAAGAGCAGCCGCATCAGGAAGTCCTGCTCGGCGCGCGTGGCGCGGCTCAGCAGATCGCGCAGCTGACCGACGCGCGCGGCCGTCGATCGAGGCCCGGTCGTGGTCGCGATCCGGTCGAGCGCGGCGTCCACGTCGACAAGTCGCAAGGTCGCGGCATCAGCCGCCGCTGCAGGCTTTGCCGCCATGATGGCCGCCGGGCCGATGCCGATGCGTCCCTGACGCAAGCCGCCGGACAGGAAGGCGATCGCAATGTCGATTTCGTCCGGCGCCAGACGTGCGAGCAACACCGCGAGACGTTCAGTCTTCTCGCGCCGGCCGCGCGTGCCGGCCACCGCGGCGCCAGTCGCGACGAGATCCTGGAGCAGCATGTGTCCTCTGTCCAACTATGTACGGTCAGCGCGCAGGATGGAAGCCGATTGCACGGTGTCGTGACCGTGCGGCGTGGTACGCGCTCCGCGTCGACCCAACAGTGGTGCTGCGCCACGAGTGAGCGCAACTCCTATTACGCAACGTGTGCGCCTACTTGTCTCGAGCAAGACGCGGGGCTCTACTTCACTCTCATCCCCACCCACTCTCCCACGAGCCCCAGCACCGCCGGCGAGATCGTCTCCTCGATCTGTTCGTACTCGGTGACCAAGCCTGTCTTCGCGGTCTGAAAGAGGTGATTGAGTCCGGGCATTGCGCGTACGGTGGCGTCCGTGTTGCCGGCCGTCTCGAGCGACGCGCGAATCGCGGGCACGTTCTCACGGGAGACGACCTGTCGATCGAGCTCGCCCACGAGCGCGAGCACGGGAACCTTCACGCGGCTGAGTGACTCGCGCGGATCGGCAGCCATGAAGTGGCGAAGCCATGGACTCACCGACGTGAACAGCGCCCTCGCCAGCTCGCGGCCCGGTTCGGCGTCCGTCGTCCCGGGCACTGGCGGCAGGCTGTCGAGCAGCGCCTGGCGCGCAGCCTGGTCGGGCTGCCCATCCTTCTCCGCGAGGATCTGATCGAACGTGCGTCGCCGAATCGTCAACTGCCAGTCGATCAATCCGCGCGGCGTCCCCTGCGTCGTCGCGAGCGCCTCGAACTGCTGCAGTAGCACCTCGTCTCCCCGCAGACCCGTGCCGCCGAGCATGACGATGAACCGCACACGCGGGTCGTCGGTCGCGACGATGGCCGCGATGTTCGCCCCCTCGCTGTGGCCGAGGAGACCGAGCCGTCTCGCGTCGATCTCCGGGCGCGACGCGAGGAACGTCAACCCGGCGCGCACGTCACCGGCGAAGTCGAGGGTGGTCGGTTGCGCCAGGCCGCGACCGGTGCCGCCAACGCCGCGGTCGTCGACGCGCAGTACGGCAATGCCCTGCCTCGTCAACGTATCGGCCCACAGCAGGAACGTCCTGTGACCCATGACCGTGCCGTCGCGATCCTGCGGGCCGGAACCCGAGATCAGCAGCACTGCCGGAAATGGCCCCGCGCCCTGCGGCACGGTCAGCGTCCCCGCGATCGAGATACCAGCCGCGTCGTTTCGATAGCTCACGTCCTCGGCGCGGTACGGGAACGGCGGCTTCGGTTCCTGCGGTCGCGCGTAGGTCAGCCCACCGCGCTTCAGCTCGAACGGCGCAGTCGCTGGCCCTTGCGAGAACGTGCCGGCGATCACCTGACCATCGTCACTGAGCGTGCCGCTGAACCGCGGATCGCCAGGAACGCCAGCCATCGCAAAAGACACCACACGGCCGTCGACGCCGATGTTCGAGAGCACGATGCCCTTCGCGCCCTGCGCGGGAATGTCGATGGTGCCAGACCAGACGCCGGCCGTGTCGGCATTCAGCGTGACTGCAATGTTCAGCGGTCCCTGCGGCAGACTGATCTGCCCCGACCACGTCCCTTCGGCAGACGCCGTCGCGGCCTGCGCCGTCTGCGTGGCAACTGCAGACACACGCTCGTTGGTCGCAACCCATCCGCCGATCGCAGCACACATCAGCAGGGCACCCCACCCGCGTCTCATCATGATTGCTCAATATTATGTTGAGTCTTGTCGCTTCTCATCGACATCAGAACTGATCACCAGATGAACTACGATGAGGCCGTGAGACACGCGATTGCCATTCTTGCCCTCGTGCTCGTGGGCTACGCGCAGCCGACGGCTCCCGGTGACGCGTTCTGGGAGGCGCTCCAGCCGCTGTGCGGTCAGGCGTTCGAGGGACACCTCGTTGAAGGCACCGAGCCGAGTGATGCCGCCGTTCGCGGACAGCCGCTGGTGATGCACGTCCGATCGTGCTCGGCCAGCGAGATCCGTATCCCGTTTCACGTAGGCGAGAACCGCTCACGGACGTGGGTGCTGACGCGCACCACCAGCGGCCTGCGCCTGAAGCACGACCACCGGCACGAAGACGGCTCCGAAGACACGGTAACGCAGTACGGCGGAGACACCCGCGGTGGCGCGAGGGGACTGTCGCTCGACTTCTACGCCGACGACTTCACGGCGACGCTGCTGCCGGCCTCCGCCACCAACATCTGGACGATGACACTCGAGCCGTCGCGCAGTTTCTCCTACGCCCTGCGGCGCGAGGCCAGCGGACGGCGCTTTCGGGCCGCGTTCGACCTGACGAAGCCTGTCGACGCTCCTCCGCCGCCCTGGTGACGACGTCGAACAAGTCCTGTCTGACTACGAAGTCTGGTCACAGTGGCAGGAAGAGGACCTGACTTTCCGCCTCTTCCGGGATCAGCGTGGGTAGAGGTCAAGTCCCCCGCAATGGAAGTAGA
>CAYRAE010000407.1:0-3634 GCA_964422175.1 uncultured Luteitalea sp.
AGATGCACACGCCGTCGGCGTTGAAGAGGCCGATGCCGAAGACGAAGTCCTTCACCGGCGCCTTCGCGTGCAGCTGCAGGCGGATGGTCATCGGATCGCCGGAATGGAACACGTGGCCCGGCACGCCGTCGGGACCCACGAGGTCGACCTTCGTGATCTCCACGTCGCCCGATCCCCAGCGGCCGGACTCCGCCTTGAACATGTCAGCGGGTGCTTCCACATTCCCCGCCGTCACCCCATCGTCATGCGTCCCGTCGTGCGGGGCGGGCACCGAGCTGCCGGCGCCGAGATCCACGCGCTGGCGATTGCGCGCGTCCTCGGCGGCGAGGAAGGCCTCCTCGCTCTCCTCCACCTCGGTGACGTAGGCGTCGATCACGCGCTTCGGGAGGCCGACCGCACGGACCTTGCCCTTGTCGAGCCACAACGCTTCGTCGCAGAAGCGCTCCACGAGGCCGAGCGAGTGCGTGACGAGCAGGATCGTCTTGCCGCGACGCCTGAACTCGGCGAATTTGTCGAGGCACTTGTGCGCGAAGCCTTCGTCGCCCACCGCGAGCACTTCGTCGACGAGCAGCACGTCTGGGTCCACGTGGACCGCGACGGCGAACCCGAGGCGCATGTACATGCCGGAGGAGTACGTCTTCACCGGCGCGTCGATGAACGGCGCGAGCTCGGCGAACTCGACGATCTCGTCGAAGCGCCGCTCGATCTCCGCCTTCGACAGGCCGAGCATGATGCCGTTGATGAAGATGTTCTCGCGGCCGGAGATCTCGGGATGGAATCCCGCTCCGAGCTCGATGAGCGCGGAGATGCGGCCGTTGACGGTGACGGTGCCGCGCGTCGGCTTCGAGATGCCGGCGACGCACTTGAGCATCGTGCTCTTGCCGCTGCCGTTGCGCCCGATGATGCCGTACGTGCGGCCCGCCCTGACGTCGAACGACACGTCGTCGAGCGCGACGAACGTTTCGTCTGGGCGCAGATCCCGCACGAGGCTGCCGGAGAGGATCGCGCTCTTGAGCGTGGCGAACTGCCGCTTGTGCGCGAAGCGGCGGTAGATCTTCGTGACGCGATCGGCGTGAATGGCGAGCGGTGGCGACGACATCGCGATCACACCTCCTCGGCGAACGAGTCGCGCAGGCGATCGAACAGGAAGTAGCCGGCGAGGAACAGCAGCGCGGATCCCGCGGCCATGGCCAGGATCCACTTCCAGTGCCCGAACGGGCCCTCGTAGAAGAGGATCTCCTGGTACGACACGGCGAAGTGGGTGAACGGGTTCGCGTTGAGGAACGCCTTGCTGATCGTGCCGGGCGCCAGGTGCATCGGATAGATGATCGGCGTGGCGAAGAACCACAGCGTGAGCACGTTGCTCAGGATGTCCTTGATGTCCCTGAAGTGCACGGTGAGCGCGGCGAGGATCAGCCCGAGGCCGAGCGTGAACAGCAGCTGCACCGCGACGACGATGGGGAACCAGAGGATCTCGGTGACGGTGATGGTGGGCCTGAACCAGACGAGGAACGCGACGAGGATCGGCAGGCCGAAGAAGAAGTGCATCATGTTGGCCAGCACCGACACGATCGGCAGGATCTCGGCCGGAAACAGCACTTTCTTGATCAGGTTGCCGCCGGCCATGAGGCTGTTGGACGCCTCGGTGAGCGACGAGGAGAACCACGTCCACGGCAGGAGACCGCAGAAGAGGAACAGCGCGTACGGTTCGATCTCGGGCGGGTGCGTACCGGGCAGCACCACGGTGAACACGAACGAGTACACCGCCAGCAGCAGCAGCGGGTTGATGAACGACCAGAAGAAGCCGAGGACGCTGCCGCGATAGCGCGCCTTGAGCTCGCGCGTGACGAGGCTCTGGATCAGTGCGCGATACCGCACCAGCCGTCGAAGGTTATGGAACATCAATCTCCAGCATCAGCGTCGTGATGTTGTCGGGGCCGCCGGCGGCGTTGGCTTCCTCGATGAGCGTCTGGCAGACGTGATCGAGCCCTTCGTTCGACGCCAGCGCCGCTGACACGCGATCGTCGCCGATCACGCCGTGCAGGCCGTCGGAGGAGATGAGCAGGCGATCTCCCGGTTGCAGCGTCAGCGGCGACAGTTCGACTTCCGGCGGATCGGAGGCCGACAGCGCGCGCGTGACGACGTTGCGCCACGGGTGCTGCCGGGCCGCCGCGGGCGTGAGCAGACCGAGCGACACCTGCTCGGCCACCCACGAGTGATCGTGCGTCAACTGCTGCAGCAGCGAATCACGCCACAGGTAGATGCGGCTGTCGCCGACGTGTCCGATTGCGCTGCCCTCGTCGGTGATGAGCACCGCGGACGCCGTCGTCGCCATGCCGCGCAGCGACGGATTGCAGGCGGTCCGCCGGCAGATGGCCACGCTCGCGCGCTCGAAGGCGGCTTCCAGTCGTCGTTCTGTCAGTGAATGGTGACGCGAATCGAGCGGGCTCGCATCGCCGGCGGCGGCGACGGCCTCGATCGTGTCGACGGCCAGCTTCGACGCGACTTCACCCGCGACGTGTCCGCCCATGCCGTCGGCGACGATGAACAGGCCGAGGTCGGGTCGGGCGCAGTAGGCGTCCTCGTTGGAGGCCCGGCGACGTCCCGGGTGCGTGGTCGCCGCCCAGCGCACGCGCATGACGGCTCAGGCTCCCGGACAGACGCCCACGATCGGCTTGCGCGCGCCGTGGATCATCGGCCTCTGGCGCGAGACGCCACCTGGACGCGCAGCGCCGCCTTCTCGAGTGCGAGCTGCGCGCGCTGGTAGTCGAGGTCGGTGGCCTTTGCCGCGAGACGCTCCTCGGCACGCTTGCGCGCGGCCTCGGCGCGAGGAAGGTCGATGCCTTCGGCCAGCTCCGCGAGCTCGGCAAGGACGGTCACGCGATCGGGCAGGACCTCCGCCAGGCCTTCCTCGACGGCCACGACGCGCCAGTCCTGGCCGATGCGATACGTGAGGCGACCGACGCTGAGGGTCGCGAGCAGCGGCGTGTGTCCGGGCAGCACGCCGAAATAGCCCTCGGTGCCGGGCAGCTCCACCTCGTCGACCTGGACGCGCACGAGTTCGCGTTCGGGCGTGACGATGCTGAGCGTGAGCTGGGTGGCCATCGGATCGGTTACCTTGCGCTTACGCCTTCAGGGACGCGGCCTTCTCGAGCGCCTCGTCGATCGTGCCAACCATGTAGAACGCCTGCTCCGGCACGTCGTCGTGCTTGCCGTCGACGAGCTCCTTGAAGCCCTTGATCGTCTCGGCGATCGAGACGTACTTGCCCTTGAAGCCGGTGAACTGCTCGGCGACGTGGAAGGGCTGGCTGAGGAAGCGCTGGATCTTGCGCGCGCGGGAGACGGTGAGCTTGTCCTCCTCGGAGAGCTCGTCGAGACCGAGAATCGCGATGATGTCCTGCAGGTCCTTGTAGCGCTGCAGCACCTGCTTCACGCGGCGCGCCACGTCGTAGTGCTCGTCGCCGATGATGCGGGGATCGAGGATGCGCGAGGTGGAGGCCAGCGGATCGACGGCCGGGTAGATGCCGAGCGACGCGATGTCGCGCGACAGGTTCGTCGTGGCGTCGAGGTGCGCGAACGTCGTCGCGGGCGCGGGGTCCGTGTAGTCGTCGGCGGGCACGTAGATGGCCTGCAC
>CAYRAE010000408.1:0-3630 GCA_964422175.1 uncultured Luteitalea sp.
CGACACCCGTGCGGCGATTGGCGATGACGATGCTGTAGCGGGTCGAGAACATGTGACTGTGAGAGGTGCCGTCGGACCCTGGACCGGGCGTAAGGCAGCGCGCAGTCTAGCACGGTCGGAACTGGAGCGCCTCCGCCAAATGCACGCGGTCCACATCGTCTTCGCCCGCGAGATCCGCGATGGTTCTGGCGACACGAAGGCACCGATCTGCGCCTCTGGCGCTCAAATCAAGGGCCGTCATGGCCTGGGTGAGGAGTCCGCCGAGGGCGGGAGAGCGCCGCAGACGCTCCAGCGCGGGGCCCGTCAGGCGACCGTTGACGTCAGATTGGCGGGCCGCTTGTCGCGCTCGGGCGGTCGCAACGCGCCTGCGGATGGGAGCCGTGGCTTCGGCCGTCGAGCGCGGACCCGTCAGCGCAGACGGTTCAACGGGGGGCACCTGCACGACGAGGTCGATCCGGTCGAGGAGAGGCCCGGAGATCCGCGCCGCATAGCGCTCGGCATCGCCGGGACGGCATCGGCACTGGCGCCGCGGGTGGCCGTGGTAGCCGCACGGACACGGATTCATCGCCGCGACCAGCAGGAAATCGGCGGGGAACGTCACGCTGCGCGCCGCGCGCGCCAGGTGCACCACGCCCGCTTCGATGGGCTGTCGCAGGACGTCGAGCGTCCGCTTGTCGAACTCCGGGACCTCGTCGAGGAGCAGGACGCCGCGGTGGGCGAGGCTCACCTCGCCGGGTCGCGGCTGCGGTCCGCCGCCGATGAGCGCGGCCGTCGATACCGTGTGGTGCGGTGCGCGAAACGGACGGCTCGCGAGCAGACCTCCCTCGGGAGGAACCAGACCCGCCGCCGAATGGATGGCCGTGGCATCCAGCGCGTCCTCGAACGTCCACGCCGGGAGAAGGCCCGGCAGACGACGCGCCAGCATGGATTTGCCGGCCCCGGGCGGACCTGTGAAGAGAATGTTGTGATGCCCCGCGGCTGCGATCTCGAGGGCGCGCCGGGCGAGGAATTGTCCCTGCACGTCGGCCATGTCCGGCTCCGGCGGCATGCGTGGTGTCGCGGGAGGAACTGTCGCATCGGTCTCCGGATCTCGTTCCCGAATCGCGCGCAACGCGTCTGTCAGCGATGCCGCGCCGCGGACGTCGACGCCCGGGACGAGTCTCGCCTCGGGAACGTTGCCACGGGGCACCACGATGGCATCGAGACGCGACGCGCGACACGCCAGGGCCGCCGGCAGGACGCCGCGGCAGGGGAGGGCTCGACCATCGAGCGCCAGTTCTCCGATCACGAGTGCGCGCGAGACAGGGTCTGGCGTCACCTGCCCCGCGGCGGCCAGCACGGCGATCGCGATGGGCAGGTCGAAGCTGCTGCCGGCCTTGCGGAGGTCGGCGGGCGACAGGTTCACGGTGATCTTGTGCGGCGGGAATTCGAGCCCCGCGCTGCGAATCGCACTGCGCACGCGATCGCGGCTCTCGCGCACGCTGGTGTCGGGGAGGCCGACGATCGTGAAGCCGGGCAGTCCGAAGCTGACGTCGGCTTCGACGCGCACGAGCTCCGCCGCCACACCGACGAGCGCCGTGGTGAACGTTGACGCGAGCATGCCGCCGGCCTGTGCAAGGACCGTGGCAACAGCCGGCTCGCCGAAACACGCCGGAACATGCGCCATCACCGTGATGGCGTGGCAGAAACAGCCATGTGCCCTGTTCCGTGGGATGGCCAGAACTGCCATCCCTGCCTTGCGCGCCTGGAGTGCCGGCCTGGCACCGGGAGGGCTGGTGCGCGGTGGTAGCGCCGGCTCTCCGAGCCCGGCCGCAGCAGGCCCGTGCTGACTATTGCGCGCTGCGCGTGCGGGCGACCTTGATGGTGAGGCGGTCGCCGATGTCGAGCCGCGTGGTCTTCAGGCGGTTCCACGTGCGGATGTCGTCCACCGTGACGTCGTACGCGCCGGCGATGCCGTAGAGCGTCTCGCCGCGCTTCACGCGGTGCGTCGTCACGCGCACGTCCTCATCGGTGCTGGCGACGACGGGCGCGGACGCACGCCTCGCCACCACCGTGTCGGCCTCGCGTGGAGTCGGGGTCGCGGCCGGTCGGCTCGCGCTGGCGAGGAGGGCGGCCGGAGCGCGGGGGATGAGCAGGCGCTGACCGGGCTTGACCGTGGCGCGCTGCGAGATGCCGTTGGCTTCGGCGAGATCGGCACGCGAGACGCCGAGCGTCCGTGCGATCGAGGCGAGCGACTCGCGGCGGCGCACGGTATGGAACTTGAGCGCCGAGAGATCGCCGGGAGCCGCCGCGGCCAGACGCGCCATCAGTTGTTCGCCGGATCCGGCGGGGACCTTCACCTCGTAGTTGGCGCTCCGGAGAGGCGTGGTCCAGCGTCGCAGTTCGGGATTGAGCGCCTGGATCTCGTCGATGGACGCCCCCGTCCACTCGGCCACGCGCCGCAGGTCGACCGCTGATGCCACGCGCACCGTGTCGTAAGTGAGTGCCTCGACGGGCGTCAGTTCGAACCCGTACTGCGTGGGGTTCTTCGCGATGATCACCGCGGCGAGGATCATCGGCACGTACTCACGCGTTTCGCGCGGGAGGAAGCGATCGGTGGCCGTCAACGTCCAGAAGTCGTTGAGCCCCGACGCCTTGACCGCGCGCTGCACACGTCCCGGGCCGCCGTTGTAGGACGCCATGGCGAGGTGCCAGTCCGAGAACATGCCGTAGAGGGTCTTGAAGTACTTCGCTGCCGCGCGCGTGGCCTTCTCCGGATCCGCGCGCTCGTCGACATACCAGTCGTGCCTGAGGCCGTGATCGTTGGCCGTGGGACGCATGAATTGCCACATGCCCCTGGCACTGGCACGCGACAGCGCCGTGGGCTTGAACGCGCTCTCGATCAGCGGGACGTAGGCGAGGTCGAGCGGCACGCCTTCGGCGCGGAACACGCTCTGGACCATCGGCAGATAGCGGCTGCCGCGCTGGAGGCCGCCGGCGAGGAAGTCGCGCAGCCGACCCTGGAAGAGCTCCACGTAGTGCAGGACGCGCTCGTTCAGGGGAATCGGGATGTCGTGGGCCGTCTGCTCGAGATCGAGCTGCACCGTGTGTCCGACGTCCAGGGCCGCGGGTTCGGGCGCGCTGAACGTCGCCACCTCGAGGAGCTGGTCGATGGCCGCCGGTTCCGACGGCTTCTCCGTGAAGCCGTCGCCCTTCTGCAAGGCAAGCGTTTCGTGGGCCGCAATCCTGTCGATCAGCCTGTCGAGCGACGCGCGCAGGCGTGGGTCGACGCGCGCACCGTCCGGTGCGTCGAGGAGGGTATCGATGGACTTGTCGAACGCCGCGCGGGCCTGCTCGAGGTGACCGAGTGACAACTCCCGCTCACCCGCGGCAAACAGCCGATCGGCTTCGGCCAGCACGGTGGCTGCGGGATCGACGGAGACGACGGGCTCTACGGGCTGTGCTGCCGCAACCTGCGGCGCCGCCACTGACTGCGGAGCAACGGCGACCGGAGCCGCCTGGTGGCGGCCGCATGCCGCCGAGAAAAGGAGGACTGCAACGGGCAGCCCGAGCGTTCGTCGCATCTGGGCGCTCCCCTGCCGGATGTCCAGCGCATCACGCGTGCACACCAGCGGGTGGTTCGAGACCTGT
>CAYRAE010000409.1:0-3629 GCA_964422175.1 uncultured Luteitalea sp.
GTCCCGCCGTCTTGCTTCCGACGATCGTGGCCAGCCGGTTCTCGGAGGCAAAGGCCGCGACCATCTCCGCCGCACTGGCCGAGTGTTCGTTCACGAGAATCGCGGTTCTGCCGTGGTGAGCACGTGTGCCGAGCGCTTCCGAAAACACTGCCACGGATCGTCCCGCTCGTGCGAACTTCACGAACAGCGGCAGGACGCCCCACTTCGATGCGGGAATCCTTTCGAACACCGGCAGCTGTTCCTTCTTCCGGCCCGACTTGATTGCTTCGCGCCCCAAGCTGTATCCGACGCCTCGCCGATCATGGCAAAGAAGGCTCATGAGCCTCAGGCAGCCGATGCCACCGCCCGTGTTGCCGCGAAGATCCACGATGAGGCGTTCACACTTCATCTCGTCGACCGCGCGGGTCATGTCCCTGGCGACGTCCATGCCGAGCACGCCGGGAAACATGCTGACCCGCAGCAGACCGATCCCATCTGGTAGCTTCTGCGCCATCACCACCTGATCCGGAACGACGACCGGCTGGCGCTTGTCCTTCGGCTGGGGAACCGCGAGAGTGGGCGATGCGGTGCTGCCATCGGGGCGCCGAATCACGATCTCGTAGCGCTCGCCGAGCGTGAAAGGTGTGGCTTCCGGTGGAACCAGTTCCTTGCCTTGCACGGACAGCAGCACGTCACCCGGCCGCGCACCGGCCGAGTGGGCCGCACCTCCGGGATGGACATCCTGAAACACCCATCGCTCCCCGTCATCAGTCTGCGCTTTGGTGAACGTCGCGGCGATGGCGACACGTCCGGCGGTGCGAGGCGACGACTCATGGAAGAACCCTGCGTGGCTGACGCCGAGGGAACGCAGCATCGCGTTCATCGCAACCTCGAACTCGACCGGCATCGTGGCTTGCACGATAGCCTGTCCGTGGGTCGCGCGGAGCCCGTCGATGTCCGGGTCCTGCACAATCGACTTCGTCGCAATGGCCTTGAGCACGGCATCGAACACCGTGCGCCGGTCGTTCTCGGATAGGGTTGGAACTGACATCACCTCACCGCTGCCGCTGCAGTGGCAGGCTTGGCCGGCGTCATGACCGTACCTCGCGCCTCCCCGTAGGCCACGACCCCGCTCCAGAGTTTCGGCACTGCCTGCGGCCCGAACGTGGAGATCATCTCGCGTTTGGCATCGCGCAGGGCCGTCGCGATATCGGCACCCGTCGCGAGTTGCCGGTAGAAGGCTCGCATCAGCGCCAGGCTGAACGTGTCGTCGGCCGCCCAAAGATTGGCGACAACGGCCCGAGCGCCGGACGCGAGAAACGGGCGAACGAGACTTGCCGGGCCATCCTGGCCATGGATGCTGCCCGACCCAGAGTCACACGCCGAGAGCGTGACCAGGTCGGCGTTGAGGCGGAGCAGCAGAATCTCTCGCGCCTGCAACACACCGTCGTCACTCCCACCCGATCGCAGCAGGATCGCCGCCCGCGCCGGGAAGCGCGTACTCGGTAAGCCATGAGCTGCCAGATGAAGCACGCGGTACTCAGCGAGAGGTTGGCGCTTCAACGCGTCCTCGGTCGCGTCTGCGTCGATCAGAACGGTTGAGGCGTCCGCGCCGAGTGTTGTGCCGACCGATCGAGCTTCATCATCTGCGGACGGCAACGCGCGCAGCTTCGAGGGATCGAGATCGAACATGTTGCGCGTCAGCCCCTTCGCCGCCGGAGCCGCCTGGCCGCCGAACGAGGCGCTGACCGCCAACGCCGGGCGGTCAGCGGGAGCCTCCGTGCGGCTTCGAAGCGTGGCGAGCACCTCGCCGGACGGCACGTAGCTCACCACGTGGGTATCCAGCAGTCGACAGCTGTTCAGGTCGAGCAGATCGAATGGCACGTGATGCAGTGCTCCGTCTGGACTCACCAGCAGCCGCGAGCGTGACCGGAGCTCTGGCATCGCCGGCAACACGACGCCGGCCAATGACCGTCCTTGCGTGTCCGAAGCTTCACCTGCCCGCAGCGGCTTGAGGAATGCGTCGATGGCGGCACGAATGACGTCCGCACTGTCGAGCGGCTGCACACGCGCCGAATCGCGCGTCACGACCACAGCAAAGGACTGTGGATTCGCCAGCGCGAACTCGACGAAGACTTCATCGGCACGCAGTGCCCGTTGGAGGCGGGCCAGCGAGGGCGCAGCGCGACTCGTCGTGCGCCGTGCACCATCAAAGAACTCGGTGGTCACGGGGGCCAACTGCTCCTCGGCGGCGAAGATCTGGTCCAGCAAGCGGCCCCGCGCTGCCGCGTTCGTCGTCTGGAACAGGCGGCGCTGGAGGTTGGAGATGCGACGCTCACCTTCCCGCATCGCCGCCGGCCGAGCCTGAGAAGCGAGCGGTCTATTCGCCAGCAGTTCGAGCAGCGATCGGCCGCGAGCATCCTCGATGGCGGCGTACATGCGGCCGGCGTTCTGGCCACGGGCACCTTCGAGGCGAATGCGGGCGAGGAATACCTCGTCCATCCCGCTCACCAACCGACTCTGGGCCCAGGGACTGCTCGTTGTCGTGAAGAGACCTTGGAGGATGTCTGATGCCTCGTCCAGCAGGGCGTCCGCGGCGGTGAACCGACGACGACTGGCCTCGAGGTCGGCTGTCGCGGCGAGCAGGCGAGGCAGGAGGAAGTGCTCTTCCATGCGTCGGGCGACGCTCAGGCCTTCCCGCAATACACGCTCCGCTTCGGCGACGTTCTTCTGCTCCCGCTGAACACGCGCCGACTCCAACGCGATCTCCGCGATCAGCCGGCTTGCGCCGGCCTTCTTGGCAAGGGCGAGGGCCTCACCGTATCTGACGACGGCTTCCGCTGCCTGCCCGCGCTGGTTGGCGATCTCGCCTCGCTGAGACAGAAGCTGCGCCTGATAGCCGAGCGCGTCGGAGCGGGCAGCCACCTCGCCGGCCTTTGCCAGCACGCCATCCGCCTCGTCCAGCCTGCCGAGACGAATCAGCGCATTGGAGCGCCCGACGTGCGTCATTACGGGAAACTGAATCTCCGGGACAGCGGACGCCGCGGCCAGCGCGCGGTCGTAGAACGCCAGCGCCTCCTCCGGGCGGCCGAGCTGGACGTACCCGTGCCCGAAGAGCGTCAGCCAGCGCACCACGGAGGACACGTCACCGTTGGACTGCGCTACTTTGAGTGCCTGGCCGAGCCCGACGACAGCACCGCCGACGTCGCCCTGCAGGAACGCGACGAGACCGAGTTCTCCACGAGCGCGGTTGGCCCAGGCTGCATCACCAAGGGCTTCCGCGAGCATTTGCGCCTCCCGCCACGACTGTTCGGCGAGGGAGGGGTCGAGATCCTGGTCCGTCTCGCCCTTGATGATCAGAACGCGGAGCCGCAGGCGGTCGTCCGCCTGCACAAGCGGGTGTTCGAGGTAATCGGCCAGGCGTGCCGAAGCTTCAGGCACGGCCATCCGTGGCAGCGCCCCGCGGAATGCGCTCACCTCAGCATAGAGAGCATTGCGCTCGTCGCTTCGCGCGGCGAACAGCTTCTGGGCTTGGATGTACTGAGGCTCAGCGGCGGACCACGCGCGGAGCCACGCCAACCGATCAGCTTCCTTAAGCAGGGCTCCAGGGTCAGGGCCGGACTGACCCGCGCTGCCGATCAGGACGAGGA
>CAYRAE010000410.1:0-3621 GCA_964422175.1 uncultured Luteitalea sp.
AGCGAGTCGTAGAACGCGATCGACGCGCTCACCGCGATGTTGCCCACCATGAACAAGCCGATGGCCAGGCGCCAGTCGCCTTCACCGATCGACGCCATCGCCATGGCCGCGAGTGCGCCGGCAACCATGAAGAGGCCGAGGAAACGCTTCTTGTACGGACGGTGGTCGGCGATGGCGCCGAGCACGGGCGCGATGACGGCACTGATCGCCAAGGCGATCGTCGTGCCCACGCTGAAGGTGAACGCCGCGGTCTCGGGCGCGACGCCGCGTGCCGCGACGTTGTTGTAGTAGATGGGGAACACCGCCGCGACGATCGTCGTGATGAAGGCGGAGTTGGCCCAGTCGTAGAGCGCCCACGCCCGCAGTTCGGGACGGCCGAGACCCAGGTGGTCCAGCCAGCGGCTCGTCGCCGTTCCGCTCACCGCGCGACTCGTTGGTCGGGTCGGCCCTCCCGGCCCGACCTCGCTGCGATCCTCCGTGCCCGACCTCACCGCGGCACTCCGGCCCCCGGTGTCGGTGCCGGCTGCAGCGGCGCGGCGTGTGCTGGCGTCGACGAGGGGACCGGCAGCGTGAACGGAGCAAGCGGCATCGGCACCTGCTGTACTTCGTTGGCGATCACCGGGAGCATCACGATGTGCTGCGTCATCCACGCCGTGTTCGGCGCCTGCAGCCATGCCGGTACGCGACTGCCAGGCACCGCGTCTGGCAGCGTGAATCGCGACACCCACACTTCCATCGCGTCGAGTCGATCGACCTGGCCCGCCGGAATCGTGGCGCGCCACGTCATGCCGTCGGCGGGTACAGCCGTGGACCACGCCTGCCAGCGATCCGCGCGGATGCGACCCGCGCGCGACGATCGCGTGGGGACGATCGACTCGGGCAGCACGATTGCCAGGCTGCTCCAGTCGGGATCGACGGGGATCACCGTGATTTCGACGTCCGCATCACCCTGTCCGCGCGCCACTGTCGCCGTGATCGTCACTGGCGCTGTCGACGAGGGGTTCGGGACGCGCGCGCGGAACAGGTGTGCCTTCGGCGCGACCAGCGCACCGGCGATCGACGAACGTTCGACGCCCTCCCACGCGACGCCGGCGGGCCCTCCCGATCCGATGTCGACGCCAGGTTCGTTGCCGTACAGCGCCCACTGCGCCGTCTGACGCACGCGATCGTCGACGAAGATCGCCGAACGCTGCTGCGGGCGCTCCGCCGTGAACGCCGGCGCCATCCACGCGAGCAACCCGGAGACCACCAGCGCCACCATCGACACGCTTCCCGCCACACCGTGCGCAAGGCGCCACTGCGCGCGCCCGACGAGGATGGCAAGGATCGGCGGCCACAACACGATGCCCACGAAGAAGAACGCCGCGGGGTAGAGCCATGTCGGCGTCACGACGGGCAGCCTGCCGAGCAGCGCGACGAGGAAGGACAACAGCGACACGACATCCGGTGCCCACAGGGCCCACACGAGCAGGGCCACGAGCGCACTGGCGACGCGGGCCGGCCACGTCCGTGGCGCGTCCGCGATTCCGGTCACGAGGACCATGGGCCCGACGAGCAGGGTCGCGGCCAGCAGCGGAATCGACACCAGGTACGACGCGGCGGGCGCGCGCAGCAACGCGGCGGCCAGCAGCAGGACCCAGACGGGCAGCGCCGCGCACCACACGCCGAACGGTGTGCCGTCGGGTCGCAGCGCCGGCGGGAGCATCGCGGCGAGACGCCGCACGAACCACGTGACCGTCACCACCATCACCGTCATGAACGCGAACAGGCGCCACGGATGCGCGAACCACGGGTGCAGTTCGGCACGACCGGCGCGCAGCATCGCCACCGCGAGCAGCAGCGCGCCGAAGACGGCGGATGCGGCGAGCGCGGCCCACGCCAGCGTCACGATGGCCTGACGCACGCCGCCGTGCCGCACGACCTGGCGGAGCATGATCAGCCACGCGATCGCGCCGAGCACCACGGCGAGCCAGCCGATCGCCACGCCCGTGCGCAGGGGCATCAGGAACGCCGTCCGCTCCAGCAGCGAGCCGTACATCGACGGAGTCGGGGCTGCGTCGAGTGCCGGCATCGCGTCGAGGCCGTTGACGATGTCGAGAGTCACGTGGCCAGCTTCTCGCATCACCTGCGTGGTGACGCGGTCGGCGCGATCGCGGTCCGTGTGATACGTGTAGCCATCGCCCGTGGCGGCGAAGTTGACGCCGGACACGCCGGGCAGTGCCTGCAGCACCGAGAAGTCGGTGTCGTTGGGCAGGGCATCGTAGATCGACTGCATGTACGAGCCGCCGCGCGGACGCCGTGCCGAGGTCCAGGCGCGCAACGCGGGGCTCGTGCCGGGACCCGTCTCGAACAGCACGAAGGGACTCGCCGTGCCGACTGCCTCGAGGTTGACGAACGTCTTGAGGCGCGCGCGGACCTCGGGGTCGTCCATCAGCGCCCGCGCGCCCATGAGGCCGTGCTCTTCGCCGTCCGTCACGAGGAGCATCAGCGAGTAGCGTGGCTCCTGTCGTTCTCCGAGCACGCGCGCGCTCTCCAGCAGCACCGCCGTCCCGAGCGCATCGTCTCCCGCGCCGGGGCCCCAGGCGACCGAGTCGATGTGCGACACGAGACCGATCGCGTCCTGATGCAATCCAGGCTTGATCGCGATGATGTTGGCGACCCGTGTGGTGACGCCGCCCTCTCGCCAGATTGCGTCGGCTTCCTGCACCCGTACGTCGAAGCCGTACAGTTGCAGCGTCTCGATCGCGTAGGCGCGCGCTTTCTCGTTCGACGAGGTACCCGTCCAGCGGCTGCCGTTGGAGGTCAGCCGTTCGACGTGGGCGCGGACGTTGTCGACGTTGAAGCGATTGTCTCCGGCACATCCGCCGGAGAGCAGTCCGGCCACCGCGAGCACGAGCGCAAGGCGGCACCGCCGAGAAGGCTGGGGCATGGGCGGAAGGGTAGCGCGGAATGCTGCGATGCCGGGAATGCCGCGAATGCCTGGTGCGGATTATTCGGTTGCCGGTTGCCCATTGCCGGTTGCCGGAAGATGTCAGGCGCCGGGCAGCTTCAGACTGAGGCGCCCCGTGTAGATCGCCATGCCGACGACCGCGTCGACACCCATGGCGTCGAGGGCATCGATCTCGTCCTGCGTGGTGATGCCGCCGGCGGCGACGACGCGGCGCGTGGTGGCGTCGCGGACGGCCCGGACCGCGTCGATCGGGATGCCCTGCATCAGCCCCTCGGTATCCACGTTCGTGTAGAGGAACTCGTCGCAGAACGGTTCGAGCGCGCGGGCCGCCTCGACCGCCGTCACGCGCGTCGCCTCCTGCCAGCCGCGGATCGTGACGACGCCCTGCGAGCTGTCGACGGCGGCGATGATGCGCTCACGACCTATCGCATCTGCCAGCGTGGCGGCGAAGTCGAGATCGAGCAGGCCGTCCCTGAACAGCGCCGAGCTCACGATCACATGTGTGGCGCCGAGCGAGAGGACATGCGTCGCGCGATCGATCGAGCGGATGCCCCCGCCGACGCGGCAGGCCTTCTCGGCGCAGATCTTCCGCATCAGGTCGTCGTTCGCGCCGCGTTCCATCGCCGCGTCGAGGTCGATGAGCTGCACCTTCGGGAACGGGCGGAAGCGGT
>CAYRAE010000411.1:0-3612 GCA_964422175.1 uncultured Luteitalea sp.
AGCAGGACGCGTCGTACCTCGCGCGCAACAACTACGAGTTCAGCAAGGACCTGTGCCTGTGGGCCGATCGCCACGGTGCCCGCGTGGTGTACGCCTCGTCTGCCGCGACGTACGGCGATGGCACCGCCGGCATGGACGATGATGCGGCGCGCATCGAGACGCTGCGTCCGCTCAACATGTACGGGTACTCGAAGCTGATCCACGATCGCTGGGCGCGCGACAACGGTCTCCTGCAGCGGATGGCCGGCCTCCGGTTCTTCAACGTCTTCGGGCCGAACGAAGGCCACAAGGGCGACATGCGATCGGTGGTCAACAAGGCGTGCGCGGAGATCAGGGCGAACGGGACGGTGCGGTTGTTCAGGAGCCATCGCCCCGACTATCGCGACGGCGAACAGCAGCGCGACTTCGTGTACGTGAAGGACATCGTGGACATGACGCTTCACGTGGCCGCGAGCGGCGCGAGCGGGCTGTTCAACCTGGGCTCGGGACAGGCCCACACGTGGCTCGATCTGGTGAGGCCGATCTTCGCCGCGCTGAACGTCCCCGAGCGTATCGAATTCGTCGACATGCCTGAGGTGCTGCGCGGCACGTACCAGTACCACACGCAGGCCGACATCTCGCGTCTGCGCGCGAGTGGGTATGCAAAGGCGCCCACGCCGTTGAGTGCCGCCGTCACCGAGTACGTGCGCGACTACCTGGTGACGGATCGCCACCTCGGCGACGAAGTCCGCTGACCGTCCCTCCACTCCCGTAGCTGCCGGACTTGTCCGGCAGTCAGTGATCTCCGCCCGCCGGATGAAATCCGGCGGCTACGTGTGCTGAACGGTGTTCGCCGAATGGAGGACACGGGTTTCAACCCGTGGCGAAGACGCGCATCAGCGCTTCTGTGCGAGGACCAGCAGCGAACTGCCGATGGGCATGTCGAAGCGACGGACGAGGGCGGCTTCGCAGGCGAGGAGTGCCGTCAGCGCGTGATTGACCGGGGCAACGGGGATGGTGATCTCGTCCTGCGCTTGGTCGGCCGGCTTCAGACCGCGACGCCGCTGCCACCAGCGCGTGCCGAACATGACAGGGAAGAGTGACGCGTTCGTGAAGGTCATGCGCGCCACGTGGAAGCCCGCGGCCTCGATCATCGCGTGCAGTTCACCGCGCTCGTAGCGGTGGACCTCTTCGGCGAGCACCGCGTGATCGCCGCGGAGCAGTTCGAGCGCCGCCACGTTCATCACCAGGTGACCACCGGGTGCGAGGATGCGGTTGAACTCGCACAGCACCGCACGGCCCGCGTCAGGCGCCAGGCACTGCAGCACGTCGAAGCACGTCACGAGATCGAAGGCGCCGTCGCGAAACGGCACCGAGACGACGCTGGCCTGAGCCAGCCGCTGTTCTCCATGATCCCTGGCGAACTTCAGGCCCGTCCACGTGAGGTCGAACCCGTACGCCTTGCCGTGCGCGGCCAGCATCGGCAGATTCACGCCGGTGCCGCAGCCGCAGTCGAGCAGCCTGACGGGCGGATGCGCTGCCGCGGCCTGTGCGACGACAGGAGCGACGAATGCGCGAAATCCCTTGAACCAGAAGTGCTCGCGCTCGGCGCGGCGTGTGGCTTCGAGCAGTAGATCCATGTGACTACGAGTCGGGGCGCGACGGCGACGGCGCGGCGTCCGGCGCAGGAGACGATGGGCTCTGGGGTGGGGTATCTGCCGGCGCCGGCGGCGACGCGTTCAACTCGGCTTCGCGCCGGCGGAACTCGGGTCCCACGCGATCGGGCGTGCTCGAACGCGGATTCCACCCGAGCCGCATCACCTGGATCTGCATCGTCCGGCGGCCGAACGCGAGCGCCTCGTTGCAGTTCCACATGTAGATGTCGATCTGGCGGCCCTTCACGCGCGGGCCCGTGTCGAGAATCGTGTAGATGCCGTTGTAGCGCGCGCTGAGCCCTTCCACGCGGATCACCGATCCCACGGGCAGCAGGTCCGGATCGGCCGCCGCGATGCCCGTCTGGATGCCGGCCCCTGACGCCGTCGTCGTGCCCTTGCAATAGGCCGTGGAGCGGAAGCGCAGGCGCAGGCCCGGCGCCGGCGATGCGACGTCGAGCGGATCGGGTACCCCCGGAGACATCACCGGCGTGTCGGCCCGACTGGCACGGCGGAGGGCCTTCGGCAGGTACTGCGAGTCGAAGATCGGGCTCTCGTACAGCAGGACGAAGCCGAGTGCCGCTCCTGCCGCCACGACGATGCGTCGCTTGAGCGAACGGGTCAGGAGCACGACTCTGTCTCCTGCGCGTCGGCGAAGTGCACGTACCCGCCCGGGAGCGGTGTCTCCTGCTGGTCCGCGTGCACGATCAGGAGATCGGCGTCCTTCGTGCACACACCAATCCTGGTGACAGGCGGCAGGCCCTTCCGGCTCGCGGCATGCAGGAACCGCCGCCGCATGCGCCGCGGAACGGCGAACACCAACTCGTAGTCCTCGCCGCCGGACCAGATCATGGCGTCGGCCGCGTTGCCTGTCATGGCAGCGACGTCGGCCACGGCGGGGGAGACCGGCACGCTCGCGGCCTCGACGCGCACGCCCACGCCGCTGGCCGTTGCCAGCTGGCGCAGTGCGTCGGCCAGGCCATCGCTGGTATCCATGCACGCCGATGCGGCCCTGTTGCGGGCCACCTGCACGCCGAGCGCGATCCTGGCTTCCGGACGACGGTACCGCGCGATGGCATCGGACAGGGCCTCTGACACGACAGGCTCGTCGCCGGCATCGCGCGCAGCGTCGGCGCGCGCGTGCGTGAGCCACGCCAATCCAGCAGCCGCCGTACCGGCCGTCCCACTCACGTACAGTTCGTCGCCGGCCCTCGCACCTGCCCGGCGCAGGACCTGTCTCGGCTTGGCGACACCGCTCACGGTGACGTCGACGAACAGCACCGGCGATCGCGAGACGTTGCCGCCCACCAGCTGTACCCGCGTGGCCCGAGCCGCGTCGACGAGGCCCTCCACCATCTGCGCGACCCACAGAGCGTCGAGGTCGGCGGGCAGGCCGAGCGAGAGCAGCGCGATGCGGGGCATGGCGCCCATGGCGGCGATGTCGCTCAGGTTCACGTGCAGGGCGCGATGACCGACGTCGGCCGCGCGACTGAGCGCGCGCGTGAAGTGCACGCCGTCCACCTGTACGTCCGTCGTCAGCACATCGACGTGGTTGCGTCGCGGAGCGACGACGGCCGCGTCATCACCGATGCCGATGCGCACCTCGTCCGACGGCGACGGGACCAGAGTCGCGATCCACTCGATGAGCGCGTGTTCGCCCACCATGCCGCACGTGGCCGAACGCGGGTGCCCCCAGCCCTGAGGAATCCTCGACTCCATGGTCAGCGCGCGATCTCCACGGCGCGCGTCTCGCGGATCACGGTCACCTTGATCTGCCCGGGGTATTCGAGCTCGCTCTCGATGCGCCGTGCGATGTCCTTCGACAGCCACACGGAATCCTCGTCGGACACCTCATCGCTCTGCACCATGATCCGGATCTCGCGACCGGCCTGCAGCGCGTACGAACGCGAGACCCCCTTGAAGCTGCTCGCGATGCTCTCGAGCTTCTCCAGGCGCTTCACGTACGACTCGAGGATGTCCC
>CAYRAE010000412.1:0-3611 GCA_964422175.1 uncultured Luteitalea sp.
TGCTCGGCGCCGCGACGTTCAACCTCTTCTACTCGTTCCTGGCCGGCCTGATCGTGTTCGCCGGCCTGTATGGCTTCGGCCTCTGGGCGACCCATCGCGACCCGGAGATGCTCCGCATTCTGTTCGCGTCGTCACGCGCCAGGCGGCGGTACGACCCAGGCAAGCACGACCGCGTGGATATCGAGGTGACAGCGTGATGAACGTGGCGCGGCTGCTCCGTGACTACAGCGACGCCGGAGCCGTCAACAGCCTGCTCGCGCCCTGGGGCTTCGTAGACGACGAGACGTTCCTTACGAAGACCGGGCATCTGGGCGTCGTGTACAGCGTGCGTGGCGTGGACGGCGAGGCACTGCCTCACCCACAGCGCCGGGCATTGACCCACCGATTCGAAGCCGCCCTCCGTCTGCTCGACGAGCACTGTCGCGTCTACCAATATCTGATCAAACAGACCCCGTTGCCGTTCGTGTCCGAGCCCTGCTCCCAGCCTGTCGCCAACGACGCGATCCAGAGGCGTGTCCAGTACCTGAATGGCCGGCGCACCGAGCTCTCGCAGATCGAACTGTTCCTGGTGCTCCTCTACGAAGCGCCAGTTGCCTCGCGTCGAAGCACCGCGCTTCGGGGCATGTGGCGAGCGCCGAGGCAAGGACTGCGCGCCTGGCTGTCGTCGTCGGAGGCCCATGCCTTCGTCGAGGCGGAACTGGATCGCGGTATCGCAGCCTTGCACCACAAGGCCCAGGCGTTCGAGGTGCAGCTGGCCGACTTCGGTCCACGTCGTCTGCCGAAGGCGGAGGCGTTCCGGTTCTTCCGACAGCTTCTCAACTACGACCCGGTCGTGGTGGACGCGGCTCATCTCACCCACGACGTCCATCTGGACTACTTCGTCGCGGACTCGCCGGTAGAGTGTCATCGAGATCACCTGACCGTTGGCCGACAGGCCGTGAAGGTCCTGACGATGAAGGAGCCGCCAAGCCAGACGTTCGCGCACCTGCTGGCGGACCTTGTGGCGGTGCCGGGCGAGTTCATCGCCTGCCTCGAATGGCAGCGCACCGCCAGCGACAGGATGCGCCGAGACATCCAGACGCGGCGGCGACACTTCTTCAACAAGCGCGTGTCGATGATCAACTACGTGACGCCTGAGACGCGTCCGGAAGAGATGCTCGTCGACGATTCGGCCAGCACGATGGTCCGCCAGCTTGGCGACGCCCTGACCGAGCTGGAGGTCAACGGGCACTTTTTCGGGACGTGCTCCCTGACGCTGGCCCTGCACGGCCTGGATCGGCGCGCTCTGGAACACCAGGCAGCGGAGGCCACCAAGACGCTGGCCGTGCACGACGGCAGTCTCTTCGAGGAGAGCTACAACCTGCTCAACGCCTGGCTGGGCATGGTGCCCGGCAACGCGGCCTTCAACGTTCGGCGGATGGCGCTTCTGGAGACGAATGTCGCCGACCTGAGCTTCCTGTTCGCCCCGGATCCCGGAGCACGACTCAGTCCCCACCTGCGGCGCGAGGCGCTGGCCGTGTTCGAGACGCCGGGCGGGACGCCGTACGCCTTCAACCCGCACGTGCAGGACGTCGGGCACACGCTCGTGCTTGGCGCCACCGGCAGCGGGAAGAGTTTCCTGTTGAACTTCCTCGTCACGCACGCGCAGAAGTACGACCCCGTCACCGTCATCCTGGACCTTGGCCACAGCTACCGGAAGCTCGCGATGCTCCTGCAGGGGCAGTACCTGGAGGTGGGACTCCGTCAGGAGGCCGTCACCATCAACCCCTTCGCGCTCGACCCCACCTCCGAGCACCTGCACTTCCTCCATGCCTTCATCCGCGTTCTACTCGAAGGGAACGACAACTATCGATTGAGCGACCTCGAGGACCGCGAAGTCTACGAGGCCATCGAGAACCTCTACGTGCTCGACCGAGGCCAGCGGCGTCTCTTCACGCTGGCGAACCTGCTGCCTCGGGCGCTGTCAGCTCGGCTTCACAAGTGGGTGGACGGCGGACGCTACGCCAGCCTGTTCGACAACGTCGATGACACGCTGACGGTCAATCGCCTTCAGGTGTTCGACTTCGAGGCCATGCGGGCGTACCCCGTGCTGCTCGAACCGCTCCTGTTCTACGTGCTGCATCGCGTCACGGCACGGATTCTCGAACCCGCTGAAGCGGCCACGCTGAAGCTGTGCGTGATGGACGAAGCGTGGCGCTTCATTCAGCATCCGACCCTTCGGGCCTATGTGCAGGAGGCATTGAAGACCTGGCGCAAGCGCAACGCCATGATGATGCTGGCGACGCAAGCGGTCGAGGACTTCGCCTCCGCGGACCTGCTCCGCACCGTCGTCGAGAGTTGCCCAACGAAGCTGCTGCTGGCCAATCCATCCCTGGACACGCAGCAGTACGTGGACCTGTTCCACCTGAACCCGATGGAAGTGGAGTTGCTGACGGACCTCGTGCCGCGCCAGCAGCTCCTGCTCAAACGGCCGACACTGACGAAAGTCCTCTCACTGAACGTGGATCCGAAGAGCTACTGGATCTACACGAACACTCCTGTCGACAACGAACGAGTGGCGGCCATCTTTCGTGAACATGGCTTCGATGCGGGGATCGCTCGCCTCGCGGAGTCGGCCTGAACGGAGGTGTGCGATGGCTCGTCGTGCCGGGATACCGCTGGTGGCAGCGTTGGTGGTGATGTCCGCGTCCGTGCCCGTCATTGGCCAGACATCGGGCATTCGTGAAGTGTCGGCTTCCGAACGGAGCCTCATCACACTCCAGACCCGCCTCCGCTACACGACGATGATCGTGCTCCCGGACAGCGAAGAGATTCTGGACATCATCTGTGGGGATCGCGACTTCTGGGTGATCAGCGCGACCCAGAACATCGCGCACGTGAAGCCAGCCAAGGCTGGTGCAGCCACGAACCTGAACCTGGTGACGGCCAGCGGAGCGATCTACTCGTTTCTCCTGAACGAGGGTGGCGCGCCGAACACGTCACCCGACCTCAAGGTCTATGTCGCAGGCGACGTGTCCGCAGTGAACGGCCGGCCCCGCTACTACGGCGCGGCGCACGTCGAGGCCCTGGAGGCCCGACTCGCGGAAGCACAAGCCGCGATTCGCTCGGCCGAGCAGCACGCCGAGGAAACGACGGCAGAGTACCGGAGGGACTATCCAGCGACGCTCGACTTCGCCTACGGGACTGCGAAGTACGAGCGCCCATTCTTCGTCCGGGCCATGTGGAACGACGGGCAGTTCACGTACGTGAAGTCCGATGCACGGGAACTGCCGGCACTCTATGAGCTGAAGGACGGCAAACCAGCCATCGTGAACTTCCAGGTCCGCGAGGGCACGTTCGTTGTTCCCAAGGTGCTTGACCGCGGCTACCTCGCTCTGGGCGACCAGCGGTTCTCGTTCTCACTTCAGGAACGGTGACGTGATGGCCGACCATGCCGACGCGCCCGGCACGGCGCCGGTGACGGATCGCCGGACTCCACCGCGAGGCGTCCTGCCGCGGAATATGCAGACGTGGCTGATG
Source organism: uncultured Luteitalea sp. (assembly GCA_964422175.1). Lineage (GTDB taxonomy): Bacteria > Acidobacteriota > Vicinamibacteria > Vicinamibacterales > Vicinamibacteraceae > Luteitalea. The sequence continues at coordinate 3,520 of CAYRAE010000412.1, forward strand.
GCCGGTCTGGCGGTGGGCATCGTGCTGGTAATTCTGTTGGTGGGGCAGCCCGAGCCACAGACAGGAGCTTCGACGGCCGCTGTGGTCCCGCA
>CAYRAE010000413.1:0-1720 GCA_964422175.1 uncultured Luteitalea sp.
CGGACACGCGCACGCGGTCATAACCATCGCCATACCCACGTGCGAACCCGCGGCGGAACGCGTCGCCGGCGGCGGAGTTGTCGCGGCCCCAGCCCGTGGTCCCTCGGCGGTAGTCGGCGTGCAGGCGGAAGTCAGGCCGGCGTCCACTGCGCGCATCGCGTTCACCGCTCCGGAGTCCGGATCTGTAGCCCTCGTCGAAACTGCGCTGGAACGGACCGCGCGCGACGCCGAACTGCACAGCCGTCACGACGGGCTGTGCCAACGACAAGGCAGGAGTTCCCAGGGCGAGGAGTGAGACGAGCGAGACGATTGGCAGCGTGCGATTCATGGTGTCCCCCTTCCGGCGACACACACTCATGAATCAAACGTCGTGCCAGTCTGGCTGTCCGCCGTGAAGGACAGCAGAGGACGCGCGTGTCACTCGGTCCAGACGAGGACGTGCGAATCCTTGCGCGAGCGGACGTAGAGCGGCCCCGGTCCGGCGAGCTCGAGATCGGAGATGGACAGGTACACCTTGTCGAAGTCGAGCTCGTCGCTGTTGAAGTCCACCTTTCCATCGGGTGACATGCGCAGGAGCCACATCGGCAGCGACAGCCGCACGAGTTTGTGCTCGTGTGTGGAAAAGACGAGGATGCGCATGTTGGCGACGGTGCCGCCGCGCCTGCCGCGTGCCGAGAGCGCTTTCCGCGAGACCGCCGGACCCGATGGGCCGTCCTCGATCAATGGCGGCACGTCCTTGAATCGCTCGAGGATACCGGCGGCCTCCCGCTCGAAGTCGGCGAGCGACGAGGCGGGAGTGACCTGCACCTGCTGACGGACGATGTAGGCGCAACTGCCGGCGAGCGCCACCACACCCGCAACCAGCAGGAGCAGTACGCCCACGAGACAGGTGACCCAGCGCCGCTTCGCCATCGAACAGGGAGACGTTATCCGCGACCCGCCTGTTCGGGCAACAGGTCGCCTTCTGACGGGAGCCACGCTTCAGCTGACTGCGTCGTAGGTGACTGGTAAGCCGGACGCTATCTCGACTCGTGATGGTGACTCAGGACACATATGACAAGCCACATGCGGAAAAGCACGCTATGCTTGTCGGCGCGGAAAACTATCTTCTCTCTCCCGGAGTCCAGTGCATGGCAAAGTCCCGTAAATCGGCAAAGGCAGCATCCGGCAGCAACGAACTCGTGACGTGGGCGCTCCACGGCCTCGAACAACTGATCGAGAGCACGCGCGAGCGGCTGCGCGAGCTCGAGACGCATGCACGCAAGCTGCGTGGCGAAGGGAAGGCCACCGTCGCCGCTCCATCGGCCGCGTCGACGGCAGGGGCACCCAAGGCTCGCAAGAAGCGCAAGCTCAGCGCCGACGCGCGTCGCCGCATCGCCGAGGCGCAGAAGCGCCGGTGGGCAAAGGTGCGCGCCACCAAGGGGTAGCCATGGTGACGAGCCGCGCGTCACCCTCGACGCGCGGCCGCGAATGCCTTGTGTGCGGCGCGAATCGTCTCGTCCACGTGCCGCCGCGTGTGCGCGCCGCTCAGGAACCACGCCTCGAATTGCGACGGCGGCAGATAGATGCCCTGCGCCAGCATCGACTGGAAGAACCTGCCGTAGGCTGCCGCATCCGCCATCCGCGCATCGTCGTAGTTCATCACCGGCCGATCCGTGAAGAACACGGTGAGCAGTGACCCTGCCCGGTTGATGCTCACGTCGACACCCGCGCGCTGCGC
>CAYRAE010000413.1:1820-3602 GCA_964422175.1 uncultured Luteitalea sp.
GCACCCGTGCGATCGCACAGTGCACGGAGGCCTTCGAGAAAGCCGGGCTCCGGCGGCACGAGGCCCATGTTGCCGGCGATCGGTTCGACGAGCACGGCGGCAACGCCGCGCTTCGTCCGCTTGACGATGGCTTCGACAGAGGCGAGGTCGTTGTAGCGGGCCGTCAGCGTGAGTGCGGCGATGGCGGGCGGCACGCCCGGCGACGTCGGCACGCCGAGCGTGATCGCGCCGCTGCCGGCTTCCACCAGGAAGCTGTCGGCATGTCCGTGATAGCAGCCGGCGAACTTCACGACCGCATCCCGGCCTGTCGCCGCGCGCGCCACGCGCAGCGCACTCATGGTGGCTTCGGTGCCCGAACTCGTGAACCGCACCACCTCCATCGATGGCACGAGTGCGCGGACCGTCTCGGCCATCTCGATCTCGAGCCGCGTCGGCGCGCCGAAGCTCGTGCCGTGTTTCGCGGCAGCCGCCAGCGCATCGAGCAGACCCTTCGGGGCATGCCCGAGGATCAGCGGACCCCACGACATCACGTAGTCGAGGTACGTGCGCCCGTCCTCGTCGGTGATGCGCGCACCCTTCGCCCGCCTGATGAATCGCGGCGTGCCGCCAACCGCCTTGAACGCCCGCACGGGGCTGTTCACCCCTCCGGGCATCACCTGTCGCGCGCGAGCGAACAACTGCGCGGATCGCACAGACCTGCCTGCTGACATGAGACCTCTATCGAGTGTGAGTCACGACCGGCGCATGAGCTGCCGTGCCGCGTCCCTGGCGTAGTACGTGATGATGGCGTCGGCACCGGCGCGCCTGATCGCGATCAGGGACTCCATCATCGCGCGCGGTTCGTCGATCCATCCGTTGGCGCCCGCGGCCTTCACCATCGAGTACTCGCCGCTCACGTGATAGGCCACCGTCGGCAGGCCGAACGTGTCCTTCACGCGCCAGAGGATATCGAGATAGGGCAGCGCGGGCTTGACCATGACCATGTCGGCGCCCTGATCGATGTCGAGCGCCACCTGCCTCAGCGCTTCACGCGCGTTGGCCGGATCCATCTGATGGCTGCGGCGATCGCCGAAGGCGGGCGTCGAATCGGCGGCATCCCGGAACGGTCCATAGAACGCCGACGCATATTTCGCGGCGTAACTCATCACCGCCGTGCCTGTATGTCCCGCCGCGTCGAGCGCCTCGCGGATGGCGCCGATCCGCCCGTCCATCATGTCCGACGGCGCCACGATGTCGGCACCCGCTTCGGCGTGCGACAGCGCTTCCTGGACGAGCAGCTCCACGGTCGGGTCGTTCTCCACGACGCCGTTGGTGACGATGCCGCAGTGGCCGTGGGAGGTGTACTCGCAGAGACACACGTCGGTGACGATCACCGTGTCAGGATGTGTCGCGCGGATGGCACGCACCGCCTCCTGGACGGGGCCGTGCGGGTCGCTCGCGCCACTCCCGCGTTCGTCCTTGTGCGCGGGCAGGCCGAAGAGCAGGACCGACGTCACGCCATCGCCCGCCGCGGCGCCGACTTCCTCCACGATCGTGTCGACCGACATCTGCGCCACGCCCGGCATCGAGCCGATCGGCTTGCGCACGCCTTCGCCAGGACAGACGAACAGGGGATAGATGAACTGAGACGGCTCGAGATGCGTCTCGCGCACGAGTGCGCGAATCCCGGGCGTGCGTCGGAGCCGCCGGGGGCGGTGCGTCAGGTCGAGAGGCATGCGAATCTCAGCGCGGCGCGCGCACGTGCGCCACGATGGCGTCGGCGAGCGAGGCGATGGTGTACGG
>CAYRAE010000414.1:0-3577 GCA_964422175.1 uncultured Luteitalea sp.
GAGAGTAGGAGCTGAGTGTGGATACAACCCTCGATGCCGTTGTCCGCGAGTCGCGCGGCAAGAACGAAGCCCGCCGTCTGCGCGTGGCCGGCCGGATTCCCGCGGTGGTGTACGGTGGCGGCAAGGAGCCGCAGGCCGTGGCCGTCGACCCGAAGACCCTGTCGAAGCTGCTGCACTCGGAGGCAGGCCTGAACGCCCTCATCGATCTCACGATCGATGGCGCCTCGACCAAGGTCATCGTGAAGGACTACCTGCTGCAGCCGGTCACGCACCAGTTGCTGCACGCGGACTTCTATCGCGTCGACCTCACGCGCAAGGTGCAGGTCAAGGTGGCCGTTCGCTTGCACGGTGAGCCCCGCGGCGTGAAGCTGCAGGGCGGCGTGCTCGACTTCGTCCATCGCGAGGTGGAGGTCGAGACCCTGCCGGCCGAGATCCCCGAGCACTTCGACATCGACGTGACGGGCATGATGATCGGCGACGGCGTGTACGTGCGCGACGTGGCCAAGGATCAGTCGTGGACGCCGGTGAGCCCGGCCGACATGCTGCTCGTGCACGTGGTGGCCGCGCGCACGTCCACCGACGATGCCGCCGCCGCGGCACCGGCCGAGCCCGAAGTCACCAAGAAGGGCAAGCCGGAGGCCAAGGACAAGTAGGACGACACCCGTGAGGCGTTGCGCGTGAAGCTGATCGTGGGGCTGGGCAATCCCGGTCCGAGGTACAGGGACACGCTCCACAACGTCGGCTTCATGACGATGGACGTGCTGGCGGCACGGTATGGCGTGGCCTTCGAGGCCGCGCCGGCCGACGCGGTGATGGCACGCGTGAGAGGCACGGACGGCGGGTTGCTGCTCGTCAAGCCGCTCACCTGGATGAACCTCAGTGGCGGCGCCGTGGGCGACCTGCTGCGGTATTACAAGATCCCCGTCGAGAACCTGCTGGTGGTGCTCGACGAGGTGGCCCTGCCCGCCGGACAGTTGCGGGCACGGCCAGCCGGATCGGCGGGCGGCCACAACGGCCTGAAGTCGATCATCGGCGTGCTCGGCACGGAGCAGTTCGCACGGCTCCGCATCGGGGTCGGGCGCGGGGATCCGCGCCGCGATCTCGCCGATCACGTCCTGTCCGCGATACCGCCCGATATCCGGGACGTCGTGGACGAAGCGGTCGTGACGGCCGCTGATGCCGTCGAGTGCTTTGCACGCGACGGGATCGAGAAGACCATGCAGGTCTTCAACGCGCCACCGAAGGGGTGACGCGTCCTCCTTGTCCGCCGTCGCTGCGACACCGCGGGTCCGAACGGGCCGAGGTGGCGAGCCAAGGTGGAACGTTCAGGCCAGAAGGAGGCCGAATGGCAGCAGTGAAGCAGTACGAACTCGTGTACATCGCCTCGCCCGACGCGACAGAGGAGCAGCTCACCGAGCTGCAGGCGCTCGTCGAGGGCATCATCACGAAGGCGAACGGCACGATCGACAAGACGGACGTCTGGGGCCGCCGGCGCCTCGCGTATCAGATCGGCCGCCACAAGGAAGGCCACTACGTCGTCCTGCTCTTCAGCAGCGAGGGCGAGCTCGTGAAGGAGCTCGATCGCCGCCTGAAGGTGAACGACACGATCTTCCGCCACCTCGTCGTTCGCGTGGACGAGGAGCTCCAGAAGGCCGCGCGCGCCAAGGCGCGTCGCGACGAGGAGACCCGCCGTCGCCGCGTGGCGCGCGGATTGCCGCCCGAGCCCACGCCCGAGGAACTGATGGCCAAGCAGGCGGCGCTCGACAACCAGGACGACGGGGAGATCTGAGCCATGAGTACCGACAACCCGATGCAGGACGAACGCGGCGGCCGCGGTGGCCGTGGCGGCGGGCGCGGTGAGCGCAGCGGCGGCGGTGGCGGTGGACGGCGCGGCGGGTTCCGCCGCAAGCGCGTCTGCAAGTTCCGCACGGAGAAGATCGACTACGTCGACTACAAGGACGTGCGTCTCCTCTCGCAGTTCGTTCCCGAGCGCGGCAAGATCCAGCCACGCCGACTGACAGGCACGAGCGCGAAGTACCAGCGCAAGCTGCAGGTCGCCATCAAGCGGGCGCGCTTCCTGGCGCTGCTCCCGTACGCCACTGACTAGGAAGGACGAGTGCGATGATCGAAGTGATCCTGAAGGAACACGTCGAGCACCTCGGTGAGCGTGGCGACGTGGTGAAGGTGGCGCCGGGCTACGCGCGCAACTACCTGTTGCCGCGCAAGCTCGCCCTGGCTGTCACGACAGGCAACAAGAAGCAGATCGAGCACGAGAAGAAGATGGCGGCGCTGAAGGCGGCCGAGGAGCGCGCGGTGGCCCAGGCGATCGCGACGCGCTTTGCGCAGACCGAGCTGTCGTTCACGCGTCGTGCCGGCGACAACGAGCACCTCTTCGGATCGGTGACCTCGGCCGACATCGCCGAGGCACTGGCCGCGCAGGGGTTCGAAGTGGACCGCCGCCGCATCCAGCTCGCCGAGGCGATCAAGGCGGTTGGCGAATACGCCGTGCCGGTGCGTCTGCATCGCGAAGTGACGGCGCAGGTGAAGGTCGTGGTGGCCGCCGAAGGCGCCGCGGCCGCCGCCACCGACGCGCCCGCCGAGGCGTAGTCGTGCCAGCACCGGTGGCCGCGACGCCGCCGGTACCGCAACGCTGATCGAAGCCCGCCGCCTCGCACAGGTGGCGGGCTTTCTGTTTGTGACGCGCGCCTGAAACAGCCGCCGTCGATCGGGTAGTCTTGTAGCCCCCCATGAACGATCGCACGCTCCCGCACAACCTCGACGCCGAACGATCGGTGCTCGGCGCCATCCTGCTGCGCAACGATGCGATCAACGCGGCCGTGGAGGTCGTGAAGCCGGAAGACTTCTACCGCGACGCGCACAAGGTGCTGCTGGCGCACATGATCCAGTTGAGCGAGCGGAACATCGCGATCGACCTCGTGACGTTGACCGAGTCGCTCGCGCGTGCCAACGCGCTCGAGGCGGTGGGCGGCCCCGCCTACATCACGCGACTCGTCGATGGCGTGCCCCGCACGACCAATGTCGAGTACTACGCGCAGATCGTCAAGGAGAAGGCCACGCTGCGCAGCCTCATCACGGAGACGACCCGTATCGCGACGGAGGCCTACGATGCCGATCGCGACGCCAGCGAGATTCTGGACGCGGCCGAGGCCGCGATCTTCAGCATCGCCGACGCGCGGCTGGGCGAGGGGTTCACGCCGCTGTCGGACCTGGTCGACTCGGCGCTCGACACCGTCGAGAAGCTGCAGCAGTACAAGAGCGTCGTCACGGGCGTGCCCACCGGGTTCTACGACCTCGATCACAAGACGTCGGGGATGCAGCCGAGCAATCTCGTGATCATCGCGGCGCGCCCGTCGATGGGCAAGACGTCGTTCGTGATCAACATCGCACAGAGTGCCGCGCTGGAACACGGCAAGGTCGTCGGCGTGTTCAGCCTCGAGATGTCCAAGGAGGAACTCTTCATGCGCATGCTCACGGGCGAGGCGCGCGTGGACTCCCAGCGGCTCAGGCAGGGCATGCTCCTCGAACGCGACCTGCCCGCGATCGCCCAGGCGGCGGA
>CAYRAE010000415.1:0-3575 GCA_964422175.1 uncultured Luteitalea sp.
CAGGCGCGCAGCTTCGCGTGGCTGGCCTTCACGCCATCGAGATCGAAGAGTCCGTCTCTCGTGCCGCTGAAGACGAGCATCGGCCGCGGCATCGCGAGCGAGGCGATGTCCGGATAGTCGAGGTGCCGATGCACGCCCGGAATCACCTTCGTGTGGCCGATGGTGTTGCGCACGTGCGTGCGGAGCTGGGCCGGGAACGACGTCATCCAGCAGACGACGACTGACGCACGGATCCGCTCGTCGAGAGCCGCGAGGTACGCGGCCCGTACCGCGCCCACCGACAAGCCGACGCACCCGATACGCGACGGGTCCACGTCGGGCCGCGTGCGCAGATAGTCCACCGTCCGGATGTCGTCCCAGCACATCACGCCGGGCCAGGTGAATCCCGCGGCGAAGATCGTCCGTCCCACGAGCTGCTCGGTCTGGCTGGCGCGTGTATTGAACGCGTCGATCCGGGCCTGCGGCAGGCTCGCCTGGCGCTCGCGCCAGTCCGCAGGATCGTCGGCGAGCAGCATCCGGCGATCGCCCCAGTAGAACATGTCGATGACGATGACGACGTAGCCCTGTCGCACCAGATCGATGGCAATCGCGCGGCCGCCGTAGTACCGCTGGCGGAAGCCCGTGAACACCGCATGCTCGCCATCGATCGCGACGAGCTTCTCCTTCCCCCACAGATAGAACCCGCCGTGATCGTGCAGCGCGACGATGGCGGGCGCGGGAGCGGTGAGGGACTTGGGCACCAGCACGAACGCGGGAACCCGCACGTCGGGCGTGGTATTGAACGTCACGCGTTCGCGAACGTAATCACCGCAGTCCACGCGCTCGAGCGTCTCGGCCGCGGGATCGCACGGCGCCGGGGCGTAGTGGAGCAGATCGAGCACCGTTGCGCGGGCCGTCTGCGTCCAGTTCGCGAGTGTGTCGAACCGCGGCTGCAGGAACGAGAGGGGAAAGTCGGGCCGAACGACCTGGCTCTCGATGAACGGGAACAGCGATCCCACATCGGACGCGGGAAGCGACGCGACAACGGCCTGCGCCGTGCCGGCGGCTGATACGTGGCTCATCGTGCGTGCGGATGACGCCCCCGCGTCACCGAAGAGCGGCGCCACCCCTGCGGCAGCTGTCGCATGAAGGAACGCGCGGCGGTCCATGGGGCTGCCGCCGAGCGGTGAAGACGCGTCCGGCATACGCAACTCTAGCCCGGACCAGACGTGTCGTGCGCTGTATACTCGCGCGCTGATACCGACAGTTCGCCGTTCGACACTTCTGGAGGGTGAGAGATGGGCAAGCGACTTGGAGCGGAATTCCTCGGCACGTTCTGGCTCGTGCTGGGCGGCTGTGGCAGCGCGGTGCTCGCCGCGGCATTCCCCGACGTTGGCATCGGGCTGCTCGGCGTCGCGTTCGCGTTCGGCCTCACGGTGCTGACGATGGCGTTCGCGATCGGGCACATCTCGGGCTGCCATCTCAATCCCGCGGTCACCGTCGGCCTGGTGGTGGGCGGCCGCTTCAAGGCGTCGGACCTGCCCGGATACGTCGTGGCGCAGGTGGCCGGTGCGATAGCCGGCGCAGGCGTCCTGTACATCATCGCCAGTGGGCAGACGGGCTTCAGCCTCGCGGGCGGCTTCGCGTCCAACGGCTACGGCGTGCACTCACCCGGCGGCTACGCGCTCGGATCGGCCCTCGTCACCGAAGTCGTGATGACGTTCATGTTCCTGGTCATCATCCTCGGCGCCACGGACAAGCGCGCGCCTGCGGGCTTCGCGCCAATCGCGATCGGCCTGGGCCTCACCCTCATCCACCTGATCTCGATCCCGGTGACCAACACGTCGGTGAACCCGGCGCGCAGCACGGGGCCGGCCCTCTTCGTCGGTGGATGGGCGCTCTCGCAGCTCTGGCTGTTCTGGATCGCCCCGATGGTCGGCGCCGCGTTGGCGGGCGTCGCGTATCGCTGGCTCGGAGAACCGGATCGGGAATGAAACACTTCCTGCTGTTCTACGACTACGTGCCCGACTATCTCGCGCGTCGGACGGCGCTGCGGCCTGCGCACTTCGCGCATGCGCGCGCCGCCGAGGCGCGCGGCGATCTGGTGCTCGCCGGCGCGTGCACCGATGACGGCGCGCCGATTGGCGTGCTCGTCTTCAAGGCCGCCGATCGCGCGCTCGTCGAAGACTTCGCCCGTGAGGATCCCTACGTGGTCAACGGCCTCGCCGCCCGCTGGCACGTTCGCGAGTGGACGACGGTGATGGGAGTCGATGCGTTGACGACCGTCACCGTTCCAGCAGCAGGAGAGAACTGAACCTCTCGATACGTCCTCCCGGCGCCAAAACTCATCCATTCGGGCGACTTGGTGCAGCGGCCGTCGGAAGCCATCGACGGCCCGTCTACCTCACCCGACGCCGGACGCGCAGCGGTGACGACGAGATTTGCGCCAATACACCGATTGTCGTGACGTGCCAGCCCCTTTCGGGTCCGTGTTCTCGCCTGTCTGGCGTGAGTCGGCACATGTCTTGCTCTGATGGCCTCAGAGGCGCTTTCGCCCGTCTGCCGACAAGAGGTCGCGATGTCCATGCTGCGCAAGGCTGTTGTTTCCACAGGAATGCTCGTTCTGACCGCTGGCGTTGCCCACGCGAACTTCATCGTCACGTACGAGGCGCCAGGGGTGCTGAACACGACGGCAGGCTTCGACTACGTCGGTGTCGAGACATTCGACTCGAGGTCGAGCGGGACCTTCACCACGGATTTCGGGACGACGGGTCAGCCAACGGTCATCTCTGGCACCTACTCGAACGTACAGATCAACACGTTCGACGTGTACGGTGGTGCCGGAGAGGATGGCAAGTACGCGGTCGCATTTGCTGCCACCCCCTACGAACTGTCGCTGTCGGCAACGAACGAGGACGGAGCGGTGCCGGTGACGTACTTCGGCTACTGGCTGTCGGCCCTGGACGCAGGCAACCAGGTTGAGTTTTATCGGGGCGACACCCTGGTGTTCACGTTCAGCCCGGCGGATGTGCTCACCAAGACCGGGGTATGCCCCAACGCAGCCAACCCCTATTGCGGCAAGCCAGGTACGGGTGCAACCGCACACGAACCGTTCGTGTTTCTGAACTTCTACGACAAGAGCGGCCTGGGATTCGACAGGATTCGCTTCTACGAGAGCCCGGGGTATGGTGGCGGCTATGAGTCAGACAACCACACGGTGGGTTTCTACAACAAGATTACCGGCACGCCCGTTCCGACGCCGGAGCCCGCCTCGCTGACGCTCCTGGGCCTTGCCCTGGCAGGTTTCGCAGCAGCCCGCCGCCGCGTCGCCTGATTCCCGCGACCTCGTGCAGTGAAGAGAAAGGCGCCACCTGCGGGTGGCGCCTTTCTCTGTCTCCTTCCACCTTTCTACTTCCCCTGACGACGATCAGCGCGTCGCTTTGCCATAGCGGTCCGAGGCGTAGCGCTCGGACCAGGCGGCGGTCTTGCTGGGTCCCATGCCCAGCGCCTTCATCGCCGCCATGACGGCCGATTCCTTGACGGCGGCGTGCGCGCCTTTCGGGCGTAGTACCCAGACGGCCGCGTCAGGCGCGCGT
>CAYRAE010000416.1:0-3570 GCA_964422175.1 uncultured Luteitalea sp.
TCCTCGCGCAGCGGGGATACCAGGCCAACTCGCGCACGATCACCGTGTCCGACGAGTTGCTGGTCGAGACGCTGCAGATGAAGCGGTAACGCGTCATGGGCTCTTCCGTCCTCACCGTCGGGCCGCGGACACAGGACTCCGGCGAACGGAGCAGTGCGTACGCGGCCGGCGTGTCTCCCGCCACCGTCGTGTCGCACGACACTCAGGTGTCGTTGTCGGCGCGCGCCCCGTCGCGGCAGGGTCCGGCGTTCGCCAGTGTGCTGGCCACCATCCAGGGAGAGCGAACGCGCGCGGAGAGCGGCCCCTCCCGCGACGCCGAACGGCCTGATTCGGAGATCAGACCCTCCCTGGATGCCGACCGGGCGAGCGCCGCGAGCCGACCGTACAGGGATGCAGAACGGCCGGTCTCGGAGAGCCGGGCCTCCCGGGAGGGTGTGGACGTGCAGGGCGGCGTGCCCGTGTGGTCGGACGGAGGAGTCATGGCGAGTGCGTCGGTGCAGACGCCCTGGCTGCTGCTCGCGCTCGGCAGCGGGTCGTTCACGTGGTCGGACGATGCCGCCGACGAGGAGGTTGCCGGCGCCATCGCGATGGGCGACATGGTGCAGACCGATGGCCCATCCGATGCGCCGATCCTTTCATGGACGGACGGCGCGCTGCCCCCGGCGCTCTCGGCCGCCGGAAACGTCGAGGGTCGCGAGTCGGCCGTGGTGGCGCCCATGCCTCAGCAGATCGCGTTGTTCGTGGAGCCCGCGACGTCGTGGGAACGCACATGGTCGTCGGGCTCCGACCGGGTTCCCGGTCATCACGCCGTGCAGGAAGGCGAAAGCCCGGCCGAAGCGCCACCCGGAGAGCCTGCCGGCGCGGCAGAGGCCTGGCACCTGTCAACCGAAGCCACGGGTGCGAAGGGGGAAGCCCGCCCCTTGCGTCCGGGTGACTTCATCGACCGTCGCGTGCACGACCCCGGTTCGGGACCCACAGTGCCCCCCGCGCTTCCTTCCGAAAGGGCCGCGCTCGGAGAGCCAGCCCTGTCCGCTGCGGCGAGGGATGGCGTCGCCGCTCCTCGGCCGACCGTCGGGGACGCCCGCGACACGCCTGTTGTCGTCTCCGCCCGGCCCGGGCAAGTGCCCACAGAGGATGGGGTAGGGGCCGGGCTTGCGCGTTCCGTGGAAGGGCGGGATGGCTCACAGGCCGGGCTCGCAGAGCCGGCCCTACCCACTGCAGCGCCAGATCGGGTCGGCCCTCCGGGCCCGACCGTGGTCGCGGGCGAACGACAAGTGCAGGGGCGCCGCGAGGGGCAGAGCCACACGATCGACATCGGCAGCGCGATCGCGCCCATCCCGCCGGCACCGGTCGTGGACAGGATGATTACTGTGGCGCCGACGGTTGTCGTGTCTGCCGCGTCCGCCGAGCATGCGGTCGACCAGATCGTCACGGCGGTTCGCATGCAGTGGAAGGACGGAATCGGGGAGGCGAAGCTCCAATTGCGGCCTGATGCGCTCGGGACGGTCACGGTGGCGCTGCGCGTGGAAGCCGGCGCCGTCACGGCGGTGGTCCGCGCCGAGTCCGCGCAGGTCCAGGAGTGGGTCCTCAGGAACCAGGAGAGCCTGCGCCAGCAACTGGAGGCGTCGGGCCTGCACCTCGACGAGCTGGTCGTGTCGCCTGACGACCGCGGGCAGCAGGACCGTCAGCCCGACCCCGAGCAGGAACCGCGCCGCCGGCGCGCAGCGGGAGGGCCGTCCGCCACCGGCACCCGGTTCGAACAGCTGCTCTGAGGGTGGGCGGCGGCGATGCCGCAATGCCGCAATGCCGGGAATGCGGGTCCCGGAGGGCCGACCCTGCCTACCGCCGGAGATGGTAGGGCCTGCCATCGCTGGCAGGGACGGCTCGCCGAGCCCGGCCCCCACGGACTTGCCGCGCCGGAGCGCTGGACGCGCGAAGGCGGGTGTCGGTGGTCCGTCGCCGTGGCCGGGTTGACGGCGGCGTGGCGGCCGACGGCCTGTGCCGGCTCCAGCGAAATCGGCTGATTCCCGCGTAACTTCACTCCTCGTGCCGGCGCGCCTGCAGGCCTGCGACCGGCATCGCCCTTGCTCTCTCTCCCTGTGGCCGCCTGATGCGGCCCCGCAGGAGAGCGCATGAGCAACGCCGCCAAGTCCGGGGACGCCCCCGCCAGGAAGAAGAGCAAGCTGCCCCTCATCATCGGTCTCGTCGTGCTGCTCGCGGGCGGCGGCGGAGGCGGCTACTGGTACCTCTCGAAGCAGAAGGCGGAAGCCGCGGGTCACGAGGCCACCGACGCCCACGACGCGCCTGCCGGGAAGGCACACAAGGGCAAGAGCACGGACGCCGCCTCCGGCGCGCTCCTGCCACTCGATGTCTTCACCGTCAACCTGGCCGACCAGGACGCGCAGCGCTTCCTGCGCACCAACGTCCAGCTCGTGATCGACGGCGACGCGCACGTCGTCAAGGAACTGCTCGAAGAGAAGCTGCCGGTGGCGCGCGCACGGTCGGCGGTACTCGACCTCCTCGCGTCACAGACCTCGTCGGCCATCGCCACGGCGGAGGGCAAGGACGCCCTCAAGAAGGCGATTGCCGAGAAGGCATCTCCGGTGTTGCACCACGAGGTCCTCGATGTCCTCTTCTCAGACTTCGTCATTCAGTACTGACCTCTCGCTGCCGCCGTCGCTCAGTGGGTTCGGCGACGTGCGCATGCGCGTGGACGTGATTCTCGGTCGCGGGTCCATGACGCTGCGTGCGTGCCTCGGCCTGCAGCGGGGCAGCATCGTGCGCCTCGCACAGTCGGCGGGGCACGACCTCTTCGTCCTGGTCAACGACGTGCCCGTGGCGCGCGGCGAGGTCGTGATCATCGACGACAGCGTGTCGCTGCGCCTCACCGAGTTCAAGCAGAAGTCGGCCACGGAGGCGCTCGCGTGACCCATGCGTTCGTGCTGGCGCAGGCGCAGGTGGCGTCGACGCCAGCAGGGTGGTCCGACGGTCCCGGCGTGATCCGTACGGCGCTCTCGCTGATCGTGGTGCTCGGTCTGATGGCCGGCTGCCTGTGGCTCGTGAAGCGCGGCGGATGGCACGGCAGCCGGAAGGGCACGCGTGCCGTCCAGATCGAAACCGCCGTGGGGCTCGGCGATCGCCGTCAGCTCGTGATCGTGGCCGTCGAGGGACGACGGCTCCTGCTCGGCGTCACGCCGATGCAGGTGGCGCTCGTCACCGAGCTGGCGGCCACAGGGTCGACGTTCGCCGACGCGCTCGCCGTGCGACTGCCAGGCACGACGACGCTCGCATCGGCGGAGACCGACACCACGCGGCGCGACGAGGAGACTCGCTGATGCGCCGCGCACTCGGTCTCGCCGCCACGACGGGCGCGCTGTGGCTGGCGATGTCGACGCCGGTGCTCGCACAGGCCGACAACGCCGCGCGCATCGACATCGACGGCATCGGGGCCATCTCGGCGCCGCTGCAGGTCGTGCTGCTGCTGACGCTCCTCAGCTTCATCCCGGCCATCCTGATGACGATGACCGCGTTCACGCGGATCGTCATCGTCTTCCACTTCGTGCGGCAGGC